>LGET01000036.1 GCA_001507935.1 Thermococcales archaeon 44_46 | reverse complement strand
TTACCAATTTTTCAAAGTTTTTTGCACAAAATACATATAGGACTTCGGGAATTCCTCATACTGGTGATGCTCATGAACGCAGTTCAACTTGTAAGCAGAGATATTGAAAAGGTGATAAGGGTACAGACGAAAGTTATAGACTATATGACAGACTTCTTTGTGAAGAAGGGCTTTAAGTGGCTCTTGCCAGTTATGCTTAGCTCGATAACCGATCCCCTGTGGCCAGATCCAGCAGCGAGTAAAATGAGAGCCCCAGAAATTGAAGCTTATGGGACAAGACTAAAGCTGATGCACAGCATGATTCTGCATAAGCAGTTTGCAATAGCTATGGGACTGGAGAAGATATTCGTCCTTTCACCGAACATCAGGCTTGAGGAGAGGGATAGAGACGACGGCAGGCATGCGTATGAGTTTAGCCAGCTAGACTTTGAGATAGCCTATGCGAGCATGGAGGATGTGATGGGGTTGATTGAAGAGCTTATGGTGGGTCTTTTCAAGGAAGCAAGGAAATGGGGAGAACTTGAGGAAAGAGGACTGCCAAGGATTAAGGCGCCGTTCAAGAGGTTTACCATGAGCGAAATAATGGAAGAGTTTGGAGACGACGAAGAGGCAAGCAAAGCAATGGACGAGCCTTTCTGGATAACGGACATCTCAAGGGAGTTCTATGATAGGGAAGACCCTGAAAGACCGGGACACTTTAGGAACTATGATCTGGTATTGCCCGAAGGTTATGGTGAGGTTTCAAGCGGTGGAGAAAGGGAGTGGCAGTATGAAGTAATAGTCAGAAAACTTAAGGAAAGCGGCCTGAGCTTGGAAGCTTTTAGGCCTTACCTCGAGGTTGCAAAGGCTGGGAAGCTCAAGCCCTCTGCCGGAGCCGGCATCGGCGTGGAGAGGCTTGTTAGGTATATGGTTGGAGCAAAGCACATCGCTGAGGTACAGCCCTTCCCAAGGATTCCGGGAATCCCTGCTGTTATCTAGCTTTGTCCCTTTATTCTATTTTCCATAAGTTTCCAAACCTGTTGTAATGCACTCTGTCTGGCATTATCTCTTTTTCACTGTGAGGTGGCTTCTCTTCAGCTGGATACCCTATGCCAATGACGCATAGAATCCTTATATGCCTTGGAATTCCCAATAGCTCTCTTATATAATCCTCTGCGCTTTTCTCTTCGCTGTGCATTCTGTCGAGCACATGTCCCCAGCATGCCCCTAATCCAAGGGCTGTTGCCGCCAGCTGTATATGCTCTGCTGCTATAGATGCATCAAACACCCATGCGGAGCTTATGTTCTCATCTCCACATACAACTATTGCAAGCGGCGCTGTCTCCAAGAACCTCAAAGCTGGCCTAGTCTGAGCCAGTTTTTTGATAAGGTCTCCATCATCAACAACTATAAAATGCCATGGCCTTCTGTTTCTTGAACTCGGCGAATAGAAAGCGGCCTCAAGGATTTTCTTCACGTATTCTTCCGGAACTTTCTTGTCCTGAAAGCGCCTTATGCTTCTCCTCCTCTTAACTACTTCAAAAAACTCCATACGCTCCACCTCAAAAAGAAAAAATTAGAGGGAGAATATATCCTTTGCGCTGTATTCGGGTTCACGTGCTTTGCTAACCTTGAGCTCCATGTTGAAAGCGTTTATGATGGTTCCTTCTTTTTCTGCCCACAAGCCTGAAGGAAGGGCTAAGACATCACCTTTTAGCTCCTTTCTGGGCTTTCCTATAACCACATAGGCCTCTGCCTCGGGTAATCCTTTAACTCCAAGCTTCAGCAAGCCTACTTCATTGACCCCTTCGTGGAGTATGAGGGTAGGTACTTCCAGTGGTTCAGCAGGTGCTTCGAGTACAGCAACTTCGTAGTCTTCCTCCACGAACTCTTTGCCTTTCAGCAGCACCTTCAGATAGGGATACTTTTCGATGTCCGCTCTTAAAAGAACTTTCTTGGCTTTCTTTATGTCCTCTGGGGTTGCTGTGGAAATCCCTTCCTCTACGAAGGCTCCAAGTTTGAACCCTCTTTCCTCTGCAACTTTCTTGAAGTACTTAATCTCCTCATTCGTCAGCTCGGGAGTCAATATAAGGGCAATGTCCTTGTGGTTCCCTATGAATTCTCTGACTTTCTCCCATTCCACTTTTTCGCCGTTGAGAAGCGGGAATGTTAAATCCTCAGCCCACGGCCTCTTAAAGCGGCAGATGTCACAGAGGTGCCCGTTATTCCATCCTGCCACTGAGGAAGCTCTAACGAGCATATCGTTATAAACCTCGATGTTCATTTCACATGCAAAGCTGCACCCGTTGCAGACAGTTTTTACTGGAGTTGTCTTCCACGGGCCGGGTTTTATGAACGGCAGTTTTTCGCTTATAGCTCCGGTTGGACAGACGTCAATCATGTCCCCTATGAAAACCCCGTCCATATCTCCAAGTGTCTCTCCAAGAGGAGGCGAAATTCTTGTTGTGAATCCCCTGAAGAGGTAGTCCACAACTCCTTCTCCAGCTATCTCGTGGGTTAAGTTGACGCACCTGCCGCACAGAACACACTTGTTGTTGTCGAGGACAACGTTTGGATGTGTCTCATCGATTTCAAAGCGGTTTGTCTCGCCCTTAAACCTGTCCTGCTTTGCCTCGTAAAGCGTGGCATACTCTCTAAGCTTGCACCTGAAGACCTCCATGCATCCACAGCTCATACATCTCTCTGCTTCCTTAAGCACTTCCTCTTCGGTTAGGCTTTCTTCAACTTCAACGAATCCTTTAATTCTTTCCTCAGCAGGCTTTAATTTTGCTTTAACCCTTGGCTTCTTCTCCACATGCTCATAGTCCTTTTCGGTGACGTCTTTCCAGTGGTTGTATGGTCTCAGGTCGAAAAGAACTCTGTATAGGTCGTCATCCTTCACTATTTCCTCTATGTGCTTTGAAGGCTCAAGGAGCGCTTCCCTTGCCTTGTTGAGCTTGCCTTTGAGGTAGAGGTCAATCATCAACGCGGCTTTTCTTCCAGTTGCTATACTCTCTATGACAGTTGAAGGTCCTAAGACAAGGTCTCCTCCCGCGAAAACCCCTTCAAGGCTTGTCTGTAATGTTATCTCATCTACCGCGGCTTTTCCACGCTTGGCCTCTATGCCGAGCGCCTTCAAGAAGGAATCATCGCAGTACTGGCCGATGGCAAGGATGACGTTGTCAGCTTCCAAGAAGAAGTTTGAGCCCTCTATGGGTATTGGACGCCTTCTTCCGCTTTCATCTGGCTCGCCCAGCTTCATTCTAATTAGCTCAACCTTTTCTACCTTGCCGTTGCCATGGATTTTAACAGGGTTGGCAAGGAATATGAACTCAACTCCCTCCTCTTCTGCTTCCTCAACTTCCCTTGGGTTTGCAGGCATTTCTTCCCTTGAACGCCTGTAAACAACAGTAACCTTTGCGCCAAGCCTTAAAGCCGTTCTTGCGACATCCATAGCAGTGTTTCCACCGCCGACAACGATAACCCGTTCGCCGAGCTTTACTTCTTCGCCCATGTTGACCTTTCTGAGGAACTCGATGCCCTGCATGACACCTTCAAGCTCTTCTCCCTCTATGCCCATTTTCTTACCTTTCCATGCTCCAATGGCTAGGAAAACGGCATCGTATTCTTTCCTGAGCTCTTCAAGCGTTATATCCCTTCCAAGCATGGTGTTGGTCTTGACCTCAATACCCGTGTTAATGACCGTCGCTATATCCTTGTCAAGGACGTCGCGCGGGAGCCTGTAGGGGGGAATTCCGTAGCGCATCATTCCACCAAGCTCTGGCATGGCCTCGATTATAGTTACCTCATGGCCCATCGTCCTGAGGTAGTAGGCGCACGCCAGACCAGCCGGCCCACCTCCAACCACCGCAACCCTCTTCCCGGTCGATGGCGGGATTTCAGGCATCCATGGTCCGTGTTCGAGATCGTAATCAGCCGCAAACCTCTTGAGCTGTCTTATCGCGAGGGGCTCCTCTACGAGGTTCCTTCTGCACTTGCTTTCACAGAAAGCCGGACAAACCCTTCCAAGAACCGCTGGGAGTATGTACTTCTCCTTCATGAGTTTGACTGCCTCATGGTATTTGCCCATCGCAATTAGTGCAAGATATCCCTGAACATCACTGTGCGCCGGGCACCCATCTTGGCATGGGCCTATACAATCTCCGTAATGGTCGGAAAGCATTAGCTCAAGGGCGGTTCTTCTCATTGAAATTATCTTTTCGTTTAACGTTTCTATTGCCAGACCTTCGACTGGCCTGAGTGTACATGAAGTTGCAATCCCCCTGGGAGTTTCGACTAAGCAAAGGCGGCATGATCCATAGGGCTCGAGCTCAAAATCGTAGCACATTCCTGGGATGTGTTCTCCTTTTTCCCTCAGGCTTTGGAGGAGCACCTTGTTTTCGGGGACGTCAACTTCCTTACCATTTACGATGACCTTGACCATGTCAATCACCCTCGTAGGCATCAACTATCTCTATGGCGTCAAACCTGCACACAGTATAGCACGTTCCGCATTTTATGCAAGCTTCTTGGTCTATTACGTGCGGCTTAAGCTTCTCTCCGCTTATTGCTTTGACAGGGCAGGAAATTGCACACGCTGTACATCCTGTGCACTTGTCGGGTATTATGACATACTTTATGAGGGGTTTACACACCTTGGCCGGGCACCTCTTGTCTTTCACGTGGGCGATGTATTCATCCATAAAGTAGCGAAGCGTTGTAAGAATAGGATTCGGTGCAGTTTGTCCGAGACCACATAGGGAGCCGGCTTTCACTTTTGTGGCAAGCTCCTCGAGCTCCTTTAGGTCATCCATTGTCCCCTGACCGTTGGTTATCTTATCCAGAACCTCCCACATCCTCTTCGTCCCCAGCCGGCAGAAGGTGCACTTGCCGCAGGACTCTTTCACGGTGAAGTCCAAAAAGAACTTGGCGACGTCGACCATACAGGTGTCCTCGTCCATAACCACCATTCCGCCGCTCCCCATTATCGCGCCAGTTGCAGTGACGCTTTCATAATCCACAGGAGTGTCGAAGAGATACTCTGGTATACACCCGCCAGATGGACCTCCAAGCTGGACGGCCTTAATCCTCTTGCCGGTCTTCGTGCCGCCTCCGATCTCGTAGAGTATCTCCCTCAGGGTGATGCCCATGGGCACCTCCACGTTGCCGCCGTGCTTTATCTTGCCCGAGAGGGCGAAGACCTTGGTGCCCTTGCTCTTCTCGGTTCCGAGGGAAGCGTAGGCTTCCCAGCCGTGCTTTATTATCCACGGGACGTTCGCCCAGGTCTCGACGTTGTTTATGTTGGTAGGCTTGCCCCAGAGGCCCTTCTGGGCGGGATATGGCGGCCTCGGCCTCGGCATCCCGCGCTTGCCCTCGATGGAAGCAATCAAAGCAGTCTCCTCACCGCAGACGAAGGCTCCGGCACCTTCCTTGATCTCGATGTCAAAGGAGAAGCCAGAACCGAGGATGTTCTCCCCGAGGAAACCCCTCTCACGCGCCTGCTGGAGTGCTATTTTGAGGCGCTTTATGGCGAGCGGGTACTCGGCACGGACGTATATGAAGCCTTTGGTAGCCCCAATGGCGTAGGCACCGATTATCATCCCCTCTATGACCCGGTGGGGGTCTCCCTCAAGCACGTTCCTGTCCATGAAGGCTCCCGGATCACCCTCATCGGCGTTGCAGATGACGTACTTCTCGTCTCCCTTCGCCTCGCGCGTGAACTTCCACTTCAGGCCCGTCGGAAAGCCGGCGCCGCCCCTTCCGCGGAGGCCAGACTTGATGATGACGTCTATTATCTCCTCGGGCTTCATCTGGAGGGCCTTCTTCAGGGCCTCATAACCGCCAGCTTGAATGTACTCGTCTATGTTTTCTGGATCTATGTAGCCCGAGTTCTCAAGCACTATCTTCTTCTGCTTGGCGAAGTAGCCGTCAACGTCCCACGTCCTTCTCTCCCCGTCCTCCCACCAGTCCCTCTTCACTACCCACTCCTCGATGGGCTTACCTTTGATAACGTGCTCCTCGATGATCTTGGGGACCTTCTTCGGGTCGACGTGACCGTAGGTGATTATTTCGTCCTCGGTGATTATATCCACGAGAGGTTCGCGGTAGCACATGCCGACGCAGCCGACTATCTTGAGCTTAACACTCAACCCTCTCTCTTCCAGCTCGCGTTTTATTGCCTCGTACGTCTCCTTGGCACCGGCCGCTATGCCGCACGAGTTCATTCCCACAGCTATCGCCTTTATCTCAGACATCGAGCTTCCCCTCCTTGAGGTTTTTAATTATCTTCCTAACCTTCTCAGGCGTTAATTTTCCGTAGACCTTCTCGTTGATCATGATGACCGGTGCAAGACTGCAGCAGCCAAGGCAGGCGACCCTTTCAAGAGTTATAAGCCCATCTTCGGTTGTCTGGCCCTCTTCAACTCCAACTTCTTCTGTAATTGCCTGAGAAATGTTGACAGCTCCGTTAACGTGGCAAGCTGTTCCATGGCAGATTTTGACGACATACTTTCCAAGGGGCTCAAAACGGAACTGGGCGTAGAATGTGGCGACGCCATAAACTCTGCTCAGGGGCACCTTTAAATATTTTGAAATCTCCTCTAGGGCCTCTCTTGGGAGATAACCAAAAATTTCCTGAGTTTTCTGCAACAATGGAATCAAAGAACTGGGATTCGGCTCATAACTATAAATGTATCCAAACTTCAAATTCATGATTATCACCCACCATTCTATTCCCTTTATCTACGTCAACGTTTATAAATGTACACTAAAGTATATGTTTGCAACATTTGGTTGGTCACCTTATGTTTAAAAAATCCTTAAATCCGTTCTTTACAAATATAAATCCTGAAGAACATACTCGGGTGGTAATCTTGCGATATGTAAAGCTACCTCAGGAAAATTTTGAAGAATTCTTCAATTCTCTTAAGAACTGGGGCAAATTGTATGCTCCAACTAAGAAGGGCAACATATACTCCTTTCAACATGTAGAGAACCCTCCAGAGATAGCCTTTGATTATACCCGTACAATGCTTCCTCCGAAGAAGTTCTTTGTGAGGCCTAAGGATGAGATGCTGCGACTTAGGGGGGGGGTAAATGGGAGGAGAGCGATGGAGCCGAACCAATAGTTCTATTTGGGGTTCATTCATGTGATATACACGGATTGGAGATACTTGATAAGGTCTATCTTGCAGAGCCTGTGGATCCATATTACAAAAAGAGGAGAGAAAATTCAATAATAATCGGCATTAGCTGTATGCCCGATGAGTACTGCTTCTGCAAAAGCCTGGGCACGGACTTTGCAATGCACGGCTTTGATTTGTTTCTCCACGAACTCCCTGACGGCTGGTTGGTGAGAGTTGGCAGTGTTAGGGGTCACGAGATAGCGTGGGAAAACGAAGAGCTCTTTGAAGAGCTTACTGAGGAGGACGTAAAGAACTTCAGAGAATTTGAAGAGAAGAGAGCAAATTCCTTCAAGAAGCATCTTAACAAGAAAGGCCTTGAAGATATCCTTGATTTGGCCTACAACAGCCCGGTGTGGAAAAAGTACGAGAAGATATGTCTTGGATACGGCAACTGCAACATGGTCTGTCCAACGTGCAGATGTTACGAGGTTTGTGACCTCTGGATGAACGCCTATGAGGCAGTGAGAGTTAGAAGATATGACTCTTGCTTCATGGAGAGCCACGGCTTAGTTGCTGGAGGGCATAACTTTAGACCTACCCGCTTGGATAGATTCAGGCACCGCTATTACTGCAAGAGCTACTTTGACCCCTCAGCAGGCTTCAACTGCGTTGGATGCGGAAGATGTGATGAGTTCTGTCCGGCTAGGATAGAGCATGTTAAGGTTCTTGATGAGGTAAGGGAGGGGTTACAATGACCTTTCAAACACATGATGCGAGGATTTTGGAAGTTAAGGAGCTCACCTCAAGGGAAAAGCTTTTCACACTCCGCTTTGTCGATCCCGAAATCAACAGAAGCTTCAAATACAAGCCCGGTCAGTTTGTTATAGTTGACATAAGAGGCTTTGGAGAGTTTCCGATAAGCCTGTGCTCAACTCCCACGAGGGAAGGTTACTTCCAGCTCTGTGTTAGAAGGGTTGGGAGAATGACAAAATACATGCACACTCTAAAGGAAGGCGATGTGATTGGAATTAGGGGACCTTATGGCAATGGCTTTCCAATGGAAAAGATGGAAGGTTCGACTTTAATTCTGGTGGCTGGAGGATTAGGGATGGCTCCCCTCCGCTCAGTGCTGTGGTATGCTCTGGATACAGGGAAATACGAGAAAATCTACCTCTTCTACGGTACAAAGGCCTATGAGGACATTCTTTTCAGGGATGAGGTGATACACCTCCTCAAACATGGGGAGGACATGAACTGTCATGTGAAGCTTGCCTACGAAGTGGAAAGCCCTTCATGTATATACCTAGAGAAGGGTTATTCGCCGAGAGTGTGCAAGGGAGTTGTCACAGATCTCTTCAGGGGAGAAACCTTTGACGTCGAAAACACCTATGCGCTAATCTGCGGCCCACCGGTGATGTACAAATACATTATCAAGGAGCTCTTGGATAGGAAGCTCTCCCCGGGAAGGATTTACATGACCCTCGAAAGGAGAATGCGCTGTGGGGTTGGAAAATGTGGACACTGCATCGTGGGAACGAGCACGTCCATTAAATACGTGTGTAAAGACGGCCCTGTCTTCACTTATTGGGACGCTCTATCTACAAGGGGGCTGATATGATGCTTAAGCTTGGTGTTTTTGAGCTGACCGATTGTGGGGGATGTGCCCTCAATATTCTCTTCCTTTACGAAAGGCTCTTTGATCTCCTCGAATTCTACGAGATAAAGGAGTTCCACATGGCTTCGAGCTTTAGAGAGCACGATACCCTCGACGTGGCTATAGTTACCGGGAGCGTATCAACTCAGAGAGACCTTAATTTGCTCCACTATGCGAGAAACCACTCCAATTATCTCATTGCCCTTGGGACGTGTGCCACCCATGGAGACGTTCAGGCGAGTGTTGAGGGAAAAATAAGGGACAAGCTTGAGAGGGTTTATGGAACGAGAGCAAACCCAATGAAGGCTCTGGATTCAACTCCAATTGTTCAGCACGTCGCTGTTGATTACGCCTTGCCGGGCTGCCCTTATGATAAGGATGAACTTTATCAGGTGCTCATGAATTTGGCAAAAGGTGTTGAGCCACCTACAAAGGACTATCCGGTCTGTGTGGAGTGCAAGCTCAATGAATACGAGTGCGTCCTCGTTAAGAGAGGCATTCCCTGTTTGGGTCCGATAACGCTCGGCGGATGCAACGCTGCATGTATAAAATGCCACCTTGGCTGTATTGGGTGCAGGGGACCTCTACCGAAGGAAGCAAACCCTGCAAGTGAGTTCGAGATTCTCAAGGAGCTTGGCTATGACGAGGAGTACATCAGGAGAAAGTTCAAGACTTTTGCAAGGGGTGAGCTCAGATGGTGAGTATTGAAATTGAGGCATTTACAAGGGTGGAAGGGAATGGAGGAGCGGAGATTATCATTGAGAACGGGGAAGTGAAGGACGTAAGAGTAAAAATATTTGAAGGGCCAAGGTTCTTCGAACTCCTCACCCTTGGAAGACACTACTGGGATGTGCCGGATTTAGAGGCTAGAATATGTGCAATCTGCTATCTCTCGCATTCAGTCGCTTCAGTTCTTGGAATAGAGCGGGCTCTGGGAGTTGAAGTTCCAGAGGAGATAATGCTCCTAAGAGAACTCGGCCTTCTAGGAGAACTCATCGAAAGCCATGCTTTACACCTGTACCTCTTAGTGGCCCCAGACTTATTTGGCTATGCTGACGCAATAAGAATGGCTAGCAGACATGGAGAGGTAGTAAAAGAAGGCCTTACAATCAAGGCGTTTGGCAACTACATCCGGGAAGTTATTGGTGGAAGGGAGATACACGGCATAAACGTCAAGCCCGGTGGATTTGGGAGATATCCAACAATAGAAGAGCTTGAAAGAATGGAAAGACAAAGTGAGGCATTATTAAAGCTTGCAAGGAGGGCAGTGGGCATATTTGCGGATCAGGAGTATTTGGGAGCAAAAGCAGAGCATTACGTTGCAGTTAACGGCTACCTCTATGGGGATGAGCTGATTGCTGACGATGGAGAGCACTTTGACTATTTCCAGCACATTGAAGAAAAAACCCTGCCCTACAGCTTTGCAAAGCAGAGCAGGTACAAGGGAGAAGTATTCATGGTGGGGGCCCTTCCCAGGGTAATGCTGAAGCACGAAGCCCTCACCCCGATGGCAAAGCACCTTTATGAAGAATACAAAGAAAAGCTCTCTCAGGGATACGCAAGCTTAAACAATCTGGCTCAAGCCATTGAACTTGTATATGCCCTTGAGAGAACAAAGGAAATAGCTCAAAATCTCCTCGACAGAGGAATTAAAGGTGAAAACGTCCCAGTAGAGCCTCGGGAAGGAGAGGGAATCGGATACGTGGAAGCACCCAGAGGCGTTTTGCTGCACCACTACAGGATTGATGAAAAGGGCAACATAGCGTATTCCAACATAATAACTCCAACCGCGTTTAACCATGCCATGATGGAGCTCAGCCTTTACGAAGAGGCTAAAAAGAGATATGGAAGCTCAGATGAAGTGACTTTCCTTCAGAAGCTGGAAGAGACTGTAAGGGCATTTGATCCTTGCATTTCCTGTTCTGTGCACGTTGTTAGACTGTGACTCTTCTTTTTATTTTTGTAGTGCAAAAGTGTTATATATGCAAAGAGCATTGACTTAATTATAGAGGTGAGAGTTTTGGAATCCTTGGAGGAGGTTTTTAAGCTCGTCGATAAAATAAAGTTTGGCGAGATTGTTCTCGTTGAATACTACCGATCGTTCATACCTGAGCTTATGACCCTTGGTCTTCTGTATTATGGGAAATCACGGGGATTGCCGGTTATAATTGATGATAACTTCGATTCTCTCCACGTTATCCAGAAGCATCTTGAATTTGTTGGCATTGAGGAGGACTTTAGAGATGCTCTTGTTGTTAAAACCGGTGGAAAAAGGAA
>LGET01000035.1 GCA_001507935.1 Thermococcales archaeon 44_46 | reverse complement strand
ACAAAGTCCATAAGAAACTTAATGTACGTCGGCTTAAGTTTTGCTTTCTTCGTTTTGGGTATAACTGTTTTTTCCATTCCAACTGTATCTTTCTCATTCAATCCGAGCGCTCTTTTTGCATTCTTGAAGGAAGGAATCCTCCAGCTGATTTTAATACTTTATCTACTGTTTAACTTCAGAAGATCTCTGTTAAATATGAGAGGGGGGAAGGCCTTGTTCTTCTGGCTTCTGATTGTCTTCGTTCCATTGTTGGCCTACTCTCCTCAGCTCTTCCCAATGGTTCAATACGTATCATCGGCTCTTGTAGTTAGACTGATATGTGAGCTTACGTTTTTTTCTTGAAAGCTTCGCCCTTTAGGTAGGTAGGGGGTGCAAAACCTGAAAACCTTACCATTAAATGACCGAAATCTTTTTAAACTCAAAAGCGTAATAAAGCCTTGAGAAGGCTACTCAAAAACAACCCGATGAGAAGAGGGTTTCAAACGTGTCCTTCCGCCATCGGGAGGATGACGCTGTTAAGCGTCCTCTAAAAACCCTCCTGAATAATTGGAAACCCCGGGATGGGGTTTGAGCGATAACCCTGAGCCTTCCCGCTCTTGCGGGAGGTAGGGGTAACTGGCCGAAGACCCGGCCAGAGGGGTTGAGAAACCCATTATTAGTGGGTTTTGATGAGACCCCTCAAACCTTCCCGCCCTTGGCGAGGGGTTAACTCGTTGGAACCCTCACTCTTCACGGCAGGGGGGAGGTCAGTCCTCAAACTTAATTGCCCCAAACACCGCGGCTTTTAGATGGGGTCCTATCTCTTTAATAATTCCGGGGGCTTGTGTGCCCTTCTTAAGAACCAAAAGAGTTTCCATAAGTCCAAGCTCTTCGAGTCTTTTTACATCTCTTGAATGTCCTGTTTTTATTAGTGCTTCTTCGACCTTTTCACTTATTGTGCCGGCAACGAATATCTTGTCATATCCATCGGTTGTCCACTGTTTTATTTGCCTCAGCTGTTTTTCACTGAATTTTCCTTCTATCTCCCTTGCCCCAAATTCCACTTTTGTGATTTCCAGCTCAACAGGCAGGTGATCTATCCAGCCGAACTCCCTTATGAGCTGTCTAGCCGGCTTATCTCCAAAGAGGGACTTGAGGTAATAAAGGGGAACCAACACATCCTTTGGAGCCGGCGAGAATATTCCGATGTCAACGTAGACTCCATAACCTACTTTTCCGAGGTCAATGAACCTTCCCCTGTATAGTTCTCCTTCTTTTACGCTGCTTAGCTTATAGGGAACCTCTCCGAACTCCTCTCGTATGAGGTTTGCAGAAACCTCTTCATCTTCTCCTTCTAAGGTTATTTTGACCCACTGTTTTTGAGTAATTCCTATCTTCCATGAAACTTCTAAGTCTCCTATAAGAGACTTGAGCTTTTTATCGAGCTTTTCAAAACCGCTTCTATCTCCATATATCTTCTCGAGAATAACAATCTCCATCTTATCATCCCCGCAGTTCACTAAATTTTAAACTTAAGCCTTTATTCCAAGTTCTTTTTCAAGCTTCTTAATTTTTTCTTGAAGTTCTTTTACTATCTCGTTGTTGTCATACTGCATAAGCATTTCACCGCACAGGGGGCATCTGAACTCATATTCCATCGCTTCATCAAAAGTCAGTCTTGGATGGCCGGGAGTTCCGCAGTGATAGTAGATTTCTTTAGTTTCTTCCTCGAGCATTTCTTTTAGCTTTTTGAGTTCCTGCATTTTTCTGGCTCTAATGAGTTCTGGTAGTCTCTTTGTTTCGAGGCGCCAGTAATAGTAGTACCATCCTGTATCTTTGTCCCTAACCCTCCTGAACTCTGCGAGCTGATTGTCATAGAGAGCGTATAAGATTTTCCGGACAGTATTTACCCTAATTCCAGTCATCTCCGCTATCTCTTCATCGGTTGCCTCCTTTTTCTTTTCGAGAGCCTTGATTACTTCAATCGCTTCTTCCCCACCTATTTCCTCTGCGAATTTCAGGAGCTCTTGGTTTTTTCTTTTGGCCATAAGTAAGACCTCCGGGTTTTTGGATTTTATTTTAAGAAATTGATTCGTGAAATGTTGCACAGTTTTTTTATCAATACGGTCTTTACCAATAATATATTTGGGCTCCATAGTATATATAGGTTTTTGTTGAAAAAAGAAGCCTAATGTACAAAAAAGCACTTTAGTTATTCGCTAAAATATTCATCTACAAGCTCCTTTGCAGAGGGTTTGTATAGCTCAAGAATTTGGATGTCTTCTATTACGTTTCCCTCTCTAAGCTTTAACTTAACTTTGCCCCCATAAACCTGAAGATCCAGAAGCCCGTATACCGCATCTTCAGCCTCCAGTGGCGTTTTGAACTTCATTATATACTCGCCACTCTCATCTATGAGCTTCACCCAGTATTCGTTTTTTCTCTTGAAGGGTCGGGTAACTTTCGGCTTGAATTTCTCAATTGTTATTTCCAATGAAGTCACCTCCATGATACAGTTGCCCCTTAAGCCTTTTGTAGTCTTTTTTATGGTTTATCTTTGTTACCATTTTTAAGCCTTTGCATGTTAAAAACCACTATATTTATGTATTCCTTTCCGTATTAGGTATCTTAGGGGAACAGTTATGTATGCCGTTGAAGTCTTTGATTTGAAAAAGAGGTACCCTAAAAAGATTCCCCTCCCGTTTAGAAAGGTAGAATGGGTGGATGCAGTTAAGGGTATCAGCTTTAAGGTCAAAAAGGGCGAACTATTTGGCATTCTTGGACCCAATGGAGCAGGAAAGACAACTACAATAAAGATGCTGACCACATTGCTTGAGCCTACCGGGGGAGAGGCGAAAATTTTGGGATATGATATAAAGAAAGACGCAAGGGAGATTAGAAAGAGGATAAACCTTGTGGCAGAGGGTGAGAGAACTCTGTACTGGCGTTTGAGTGCATACGAGAACCTGAAATACTTTGCAAGAATTTATTATGTGCCCAAGAAGGAGGAAAAAGAAAGAATTGAAAGGCTTCTCAAACTGGTTGGACTGTGGGAGAGGAAAGATGATCTGGTCATGAACTACTCTAGGGGGATGAAGCAGAGGCTGGCCATAGCAAAGGCTTTGATAAACGACCCGGAAGTCCTTTTTCTGGACGAGCCCACCCTTGGTTTAGATGTCCAGAGCTCCATATTTGTTAGGGAATTTATAAGGAAGCTTGTTGACGAGAAAGGAAAAACCGTCCTCCTAACGACCCACTACATGGTCGAGGCGGAGCAGCTCTGCGACAGGATAGCCATAATAGACCACGGTAAGATTATAGCCCTTGATACTCCAGATGGGCTTAAAAAGCTTGTTAAAGACGAAGATGTCGTGGAGATACGCCTCAAATGGGAGGGCGCTTTTGATAGCTTACCTTGGAGAATGGCAGTTGTGGATGAGGATTCCGAAAGGGGAATTATAACCTTAAGAGGCCAGGTGGATGAAGAAGAGCTTCCCAAGGTGGTCGAATGGCTCGTAAAGAACGGGGCGAAGATAATAAGCGTAGAGCAGAAGGAGCCAACTCTGGAAGACGTTTTTATAAAGCTCACTGGCAGGGGGTTGAGGGATTGATATTGCCTGCTGTAATAGAGAAGGAATTTAGGATGTTTTTCAGGTATCCTTTGAGGGTAATAAGCTCTATTCTCGTTGGTTTAGTTTTTCTTCTTCAGTTCGTCTTCTTCGGACAGGCGGTTCTTGGGGGGAGGTATTCACAGCTTTTGGCGAGTTCTACGGGCATGGGGGATTATCCAACATACGCTTTGATAGGCTACGTCTTGTGGTGGGTTTCAGTTTCGCCGATGGAAGCTTATGTATGGGGGGTGAGGAGGGAGCTCCAGAGGGGAACCTTTGAGATGAATGTTCTTTCTCCGGCTAGGATTTTAGAGCTCCTCTCCGGATTGGCTGTTAGCTGGCTTTTAATGGATTCTGCCCTCATGGGAATCGTCTTCCTAATTGGCGCCCTGATATTTGATATCCCCCTAACGTTCACGATAATTCTGAAGTCTATTCCAATTATTCTGGCATCTCTCTTAGCTTTTTTAGGATTTGGGTTTATCTTTGCCGGACTTGTGATGCTTCTAAAGAACATAGGGCCTTTTGCTCAGATATTTGAGTTCGGAATGCTCTTTTTCTCCGGCGTCTTCTTTCCCCTTAGTGTGATGCCCAAATGGCTGGTTTCCTTCTCTAAGTTGTTTCCACTTACCCATGCTGCCTCCGCTGTTAGGGCAATCTTCGTTGGAAAAACCTACGCAGAAATACAGGGGGAAATAGTGTGGCTTCTCTTTTTAATTCCCCTTTACTGGGCAGCTGGATATCTAATTTTCAAATGGGCGGAAAAGATAACCCGGGTGGTTGGCTATGGGGGTTACTAACGAGCTCAGAGCGCTTTATGGTGTTGCAGTTAAGAGCTGGAGAATCTTTTTGAGTTACAGGGTGTGGTTTATCAGCGATGTCATGTTTGGATTCTTCTTTGTTGGTCAGGCTTTGCTGATAGGAATGGGCCTCACGGGCGAGAGAAATTCCCCTGCACTTCAGCAGCTTACTGGATACTCAGACTACGTAACTTTTGCAGTCTTGGGATTTATGGTACTGGGCTTTGGCTTGACTTTTCTAAGCGGCTTTGTGTGGAGCGTTGTTGATGAGCTCTACGCCGGCACTCTCGAGTACTCCTTTGCGGCCCCAATAAGGAGGCTGACGTTTTTCCTGGGCAACGTTCTTACCAGAATTTTCTTGTCACTAATCTACATGGCTATATACGTTCCCCTTTTTGTAGTGCTATTTGACATTCAATTCAACCCCTTTAATTTCATTAAAGCCCTTCCAGTGTTGTTTGTGGGTACGGTAGGAATGATAGGGATGGGAATGGCTGCCGCGGGCATTGTTCTTTATTTAAAAGACCCGGGCCCGTTCATAACGATTCTTGAAATGCTGGTCTTTGCGTTAAGCGGTGCTATGTATCCAATTTCAATCCTGCCCAAGGGACTCCAGATAATGGCGAAAATCCTCCCCTATGCCCCAACCAGTGAAGCCGTAAGAAAAGTTGTTGCCTACGGCTACGAAAAAGCCGTGGGAGAGATTTCCTATCTTGTGGGTCTCTCTTTAATCTATGCCATTTTGGGATATTTGGGATACAAATGGAGTGAAAAGCAGGCAAGAACAGTTGGCTTGAAGAGCTACTAAAAGGGCAGTCCTAGGTTCAGCTCTTTTGATATTTTTTTAATTTCCTCCAATGGGATAATTGCGCTTCTAGCGCCAACTTTCTGCACCGTTAGATATGCAAGTAAAGTTCCGAGCTTTGCTGCATCTTCAAGTTTCCACCCTTTGAGAACTCCATAGACGAATCCAGCATCAAAGGCATCCCCGGCTCCGGTAGAATCTACTACCTCGGCACTTAAGCCTCTAACTTCAAAGACATCTCCATTCTCGTCTCTAATCATTGCTCCACCGCCGTTTAATGTTATGATAACGTTTTTGGCTTTGACATCATGAACCCTATCCAGGCTTCCATATTTTCGTTTGAACTCGTCCTCGTTCATCAGCAGGTAGGTTATTTTGTCCTCGACAGATTCTGGAACTTCTGCCTCACCTATGTCCAGCGAAATGGAAATTCCTTTCTCGAAGGCAAAGTTAGCAGTCTTTTCAATGAGCTCTTTTGGATTTGATGACATGTGGATGTGTCGGGCTTTTGAAAGGTACTCAAAATCGACATCTCTGTATGCGTTAGCGCCGAGGTGCTTTACTATCCTCTTGTCTTCTCCTTTTATCAGAGATATGGCTATTCCAGAGTGCTCATTGACAACTTTAATACCTCCTACATCCACACCGATTTTCTTAAAGTAGTTTATGTGTGCCTCTCCAATCTCATCGTTACCGACTGCGCCGATGAAGCCCACCTTAACTCCCATATGGGCTAACCAAGAAGCGGTATTGCCTGCAGCACCACCCAATCCAAAGTGGGCACTCTTGGCGATTATCTTCTCATGAAACTCGGGAAACCTATCTAAAAGGAGAGTTATATCGTAGTTGAGGTTGCCTATTGCAACTACGTCAAACATTTTCCCACCTCCAATTCTCTTCATTGTACTTTCACTTTATTTCGCAAAATTTATACCTTTTTCTTTTTTTCATAGAAGTTGTGATAACAATATGAAATGCCAGTCTGAGTTCACAATACTTCCCCACGCCACCCAGAAGGGAAAATGGAGAACAAGAGGCGCGAAAAGATTTTTTGAACTTATTTGAGGAGTTCATTCCTTGAGGAATTCTTTTGCTATTTCATATGCCTTTACAGCGTACATTAAGGCAGGTCCCCCACCCATTACTACAGCAACTTTCAGTGTGTCGAGAATTTCTTCTTTAGTTGCCCCAGCATTGATAGCGGCTTCACAGTGCCAGAGAATACAGGCTCACAGCGTATGACAACCGCTATAGCTAAAGAAATGAGTTCTTTTGTTTTTGTGTCGAGAGCATTTGGGCTCTCGGCAGTGTGGACGTATTCAATAAACTTGGAGAGTTCTGGAGCAGATTCGACGAGTTCGCCAGTCTTTCTTTTTACGTTTTCCAAAGTCGATTTCCAATTTTTCTCAGCAGCCACGAGTTACCACCATCAGTATTTACAATTTTTGTAATATTTAAATTTTGCTTCATCCGTGCCCACATATGTACACTCTGACTCAAGATAATGCTTTTATACGATGGTAACATTAATTTAGATGACTGTCTAAGCCTTTAGATTGTGGGTGATATGCAATGGAAGATAGATTAGAAAAAGCCCTTAACTGGGCCCTTGAAAACTTCAAAGCGGACTACATAGAGATTCGCTATGAAAACATCAGCAAGAACACTCTGGAGCTCAAGGATGGAACTTTTACGACTTTTGCGGACAAGGGGCAGATGGGAGTTGCCATCAGGGTTCTTGCAGATGGAGCTTGGGGATTTTCCTCAACAAACAGACTTGAAAACCTTGAAAAAGCCATAGAAAGTGCATACAGACTTGCAAAGGCAACGGCAAAGGCTAAAAAGGAGAAAATCCAGCTTGCGGAGATAAAGACATATCAGGACTTCGTGAAAAGCAAGATGAAAATAAAGCCCAAAGAAGTTCCAATAGAGGAAAAGGTTGAGAGATTAATGGATCTGGAGTCTCTTCTCAAAGAGGACGGGGCTATAAAGTCAACGTGGCTTCGCTACGAAGATGCAAGCGGGGAAAAGATTCTCATAACAAACGAGGGCACAAAAATAAAGTGGGATTTGAACTACGTATGGCAGTACGTCTGGGCAACTGGCAAAGAAGGGGAAAAGCTTGCCGCTGCAAGAGATGAGGTTGGGGCAGTTGACTATGGCTGGGAGCTGTTTAAGGAGAAGGAGCCAAACGAGGAAGTAGCAAAGAGAGTTATCAGAAAAGTTCATGCCCAGCTGGAGGGTGTTGCACCAAAGCGTGGAGAGTTCCCAATAGTTGCTGGCCCGATAGTGGTGGGACTTATAGCTCACGAAGCCCTCGGACACCTTGCGGAGGCGGATTTGACGATAAACTCGCCCTTCAAAGATTTGATTGGAAAACAGATTGCTCCCGAATACGTTACAATGAGCGAGCGCATAGTGGAGGGCGGTTTTGGAAACGACCGCTATGACGACGAAGGCGTTCCAGTCAAAGACATTCACATAATTGAAAACGGAGTCTTGAAGGAGATAATGCTCAACAGGGAATATGCCCACAAGTGGAACATGGAGCCAAACGGCCACGCGAGGGCTGAAAACTACACCTATCCACCGATAATAAGAATGCGCAACACAATCTTTGAGCCGGGAGATTGGAATTTCGAGGAGATGATAGAGGACATCAAGTTTGGCTATTATGTAGTTGATTTCAGAGGAGGTCAGGCACAGCTCAACTCAGCTTTCCAGGTGGGAGTTCAAGAAGGGTACATGATAGAGAACGGTGAAATAACGAAGCCCATAAGAGACACTTCCATAAGTGGAATTGCCATCGAAGCCTTGAAGAAGATAAGTGCCGTAGGAAATGACTTTGGTCTCGAAATGGGGAGATGTGGAAAAGGGCAAACTGCTTTTGTTAGCTCTGGTGGTCCGCACATGCGCTTTGACGGAGGAATAATAATCGGGTGATAAAGATGGAAGAGCTTATCCGTTTTGGGGAAAAATTCTTTGACGAGCTCGAAATTGCCACTTACAAGAGCAGAGATGCGAGCGTTAACATTGAGCTCAACGAAGTTTCTACCTCCGCTCTAAGGGAGAGAGTTGTTACCGTTGTTAGGGGTGTTAAGGACAAGAGACTTGGAGTTGCAATAGTCGATAGCGGAGATAAAGAGAAAATCAAAGAAGCCATAGAGAGGGCATACAAGCTTGCAAAGCTCAACAAGCCCGATGAGAAGTGGGTCTCATTTCCCGAGCCCGGAAAATACAGAGAGCCGAGAAAAGTTGATAAAGAACTTAAAGAAGTTTCTCCAGACTACTTCGTAGAGCTCGCGAGAGAAGGCATTGGAATGGCATCGGAAGAGGGAATTATCGTTGCAGGTGGCGGTGGAGGAGCAGAGTGGGGAGAAAGCCTGATAGTGAATTCTCACGGCGTTAACGTATCTCAGGAAGGAGGAGGAGCGTTCTTCTACATCGAGCTCGTTGGGATGAAGGAAGGAAAAGTAACCCCCGGCATTTTTGACTTCGATGCAAAGCTTTCCCTCAAGCTTGATGTAGAAAGCGTTGTTAAAAACGCCCTGCAAAAAGTTAAGTGGGCATTTAAAACCGAAAAAAGCAAGACAGAGGAGGCGAAAGTAGTAATTGAACCATGGGCAGTTTCGAGCCTCTTATCCTATGCGCTCTTCCCGGCATTCAGCGGAGAGAGACTTGTTAAGGGCACAACACCTCTGGCCAACAAAATAGGGGAAAGCATCTCAAACGAGCTACTCACGATATGCGACGATCCCCTCCATGAGCTCAGCATAAACCCGGTTATAGCGGACGATGAAGGTGTTCCAACAAGGAGAAATGTAATAGTGGAGAAAGGAGTTTTCAAAGGCTTTGTATGGGACAACTACTGGGCAAAAATCCACGGGGTTGAAAGCACAGGAAATGGAAAGCGGAACCTTTCTACCGGGGGCATAAGCATAGGGTTCCACAACGTTGTAATCGAAGGGGGTAAGAAGAGCCTTGAGGAGATTATCGGAGAGATAGAGCACGGCTACCTTGTGAGCGGTTTCCAGGGGGCTCACTCAAGCAACCCGGACAATGGAAACTTCGCAGTTGTGGCTAATCCGGCTTTCCTGATTGAAAACGGGGAGGTAAAAGGCTCTGCAGTGTTCATGATGAGCGGCAACGTTTACGAGCTGTTGCCGAACCTCTACGCGGTAAGCAGGGAGCAAAAGGTATTGCCCTTCGGAGGCAGCATGGTTGTGCCATCAATGGCCTTCGATAACGTTAGAATAGCGGGAAAGTAGGATAATTTATCCACCTAATCCTTTTTAAACTCTCTTTTTGATTTTCCCCACATGTATGAGCTGACGGAGGATTACAAGCTTAGAAAGATTACCAAATACGAACTCGACATGGTAGATGAGAGAGACGACCTACTCATAATTCCCCCATCTTCTAAGGCCGGTCCATGCGGCAATGATTGCGTTTTCTGCTACCTTATGCAAAATCCTCCGCAAATGATATACAGAGTTTCCAAACACGATACCCTTAATGATCCAGAGCTTGAAGATAGAATAGCCTATGCAAGAAAGCACTACGATTTGTGGATAAGGGTTACAGATACAAGTGCAAACGTCCGCTTTGACGAAAAGAGGATTGAAAGCCTCTACTCAGCTGGGCTTGATGAAATCCAGATATCCCTCCACACAACAAAGAAGGACGTTAGGATTAATCTCATGAAGAACAGAAACGCCGGAAAAGTCATTGACCTTTTACCAAAGGTCGTGGAGAACTTTAGGGTCATAGCGGACATAATCTTAACCCCCGGCTACAACGTCTCCGATATAGGTGAGATTCTGGAGGATTTGGATAGATTTGGTGTCCATGAAGTTAGGCTCTTCCCAATTGGGGTTACGAAGTACTCGAGGACTAGAGCTTTAACAAGGGAGGAGCTTCTTTTTGTTAAAAACGTCGCCCTTGAGAAGCAGAAAGAGCTGAGCCTGAAGATAATCATCCCACCTATATTCCAGGCTCTGCTCGGGGAGTTCAAAACTTCACTGGAGCCCTTTGATATCGAGCCATCTTTAACAACTTACATTCTCACCGGAGAGCTCGCTTATCCAGAAATCAAGCGCCTCTTTCCAAAAATCAAGGTTGTCATGGTCAAGAATGACTTCTTCGGAGGAAACATAGGTACTGCTGGATTACTAACGGCTCATGACGTTCTTAGGGAAGTTGAAAAACTGCCAGAGGTGGATTTGGGAGTAATTTTCCTCCCAGAGGTCATGTTTTATGGAGATTTCACTTTAGATGGTTGGAAGAGAGAAGAACTTTTCAACAAAATCTTAGTGGAAAAGGGCTACATTGTAGAGACGGCCCTAGAGCCTCAAGAGATCCCAAAAATACTTGAGAAGCTGTAAGGCTGGTGTTCTTTACTGCTGTTGCTTTCCTTTCTCTCGTGATCTCTTCTGTTATGAGATACTACGGCACAGTTCCGCAAGGTTTAATCAACATCTTTAAAAACCTATTGAGAAAGTCACTAACGGCGAGAAAAATAGGAAAGGTGAGAGATCATGAAAAATCCATTTGAAAAGATGCCAACAATACTTCTTGCGGATGAGATCATTGACAAGGCTTTTAGGCGAGCTGAGAAAGCTGCCTCTGCCTTTAATCCAAGGGGGAGTGTAGTTAGTAAAGCTAGGCAGAGGGAGGAGCTTAGAATAAGAACCATCTCAAACGTTATTAGGGATAACCTAAAGAAAGTCCTTGACAGGACTCCGGGAGTTTCAACGCTACCTCCTTTTTATCAGGAGCTTCTTGACACGCTGGTTGATAAGAGAACCTTCCATAAGGCTCTTGCTTCAATAAACTGGGCGATAAAGACCATAAGGACACTTGAAGAGAGATACGTAGAAAAGATTAGGTATTCTAGGGATCCAAAGGAGATTGCACAGCTGAGAAGGGAATTTTACGGCAGGGTTGCAAGCGTTATAAAGGACATAGCCGAAAACCTCGAATACCTAAACAAAGCCAGGGACGTTCTCAAAGATATGCCCGTAATTGACCTCAGCCTTCCCACGATAGTGATAGCAGGTCATCCAAACGTTGGAAAGTCAACACTGCTTAGAAAACTCACAAACGCCAAGCCTGAAGTGGCGAGTTATCCTTTCACGACGAAGGGTATAAACGTTGGGCAGTTCGAGGAGCACTGGATGAAGTATCAGGTTATAGACACTCCCGGTCTCTTGGACAGACCATTGAGCGAGAGAAATGAAATAGAGAAGCAGGCAATTTTGGCGTTGAAGCATCTCGGTAAGCTGATAATCTACATCTTTGATCCGAGTGAGTACTGTGGTTTCCCAATAGAGGAGCA
>LGET01000034.1 GCA_001507935.1 Thermococcales archaeon 44_46 | reverse complement strand
ACCAGGTCTTTGACAGCTTTAGAGATGTTTTGAAGAGAAATGCTAGAGTCGTGTTTGTTTTTCCAGCTTACAGGCTCAGCGATGGGAGGATCTATCGCAAAGACAGGAAGTGGCTTGGAAAGCTCGGCTTTGAAGTTTTAGGGAGATACACAGACTTTGAAGCGAGGCACAGAGTTGTTAGAGACATTCACGTGCTTAGATTTAAGGGGTGAAAGTATTAGAGCCATTCTATCTCTACTTTATCCTCTACGCGTTTGAATTCTTCATCACCGGTTAGAATTCGAGAATTTGTTTCAATTGCAGTTGCCACAACAAAAGCATCGGCATAACTTAATTTGTGAAATGCTTTGATTCTCCCTGCAAGCAATGAAAGTTTTTCATCTGCCTGTATAAAGACTATTGGTTCCCGCTTTAAGAGTGCTATGCTCAAATCTGCTTTTTCTAGGTCTTGTCTCGCAAGAATATAATAAACCTCTCCGAGATTAACGTAGTTCATGTAAAGTGTAATTTTTCCTTCTTTTGCCATGTGAAGGTATTTTTCGACTTTTTCGGCCCCAACTTCGTCTCCGATATATGCCAAAATTGCATAGGTATCTAAAACAATGTTCATTCCTTGTCCTCCAGCGTCTTTTCTTCTTCTTTAATCTCCCTTAACAATTCTTTAAGAGGTTTATTGAATTTTATCAGTCCTCTCAGCTTAACATCCCTCTTTATAGGCACTAAAACTATTTCTCTCCCAAATTCAAGTATCTCTACTTCATCTCCAGGTTTTATATTGAACCTCTCTCGAATGTCTTTTGGTAAGACAATTTGGCCCTTTGAAGAAACTTTCACCGTTGTCATCTTACTTACCTCACACATGTTCTTACTGTGTGGTACTTAAACCTTTTCCTTAATAATTGAACTAAATTTCACCAATCCCAAAAATTTATAATCATGGAGAAGCTCACGCTGTGAGGGTATCAATAAACTAAAATCAAAGGGTGGTTAAAATGTTTGAGACCGTGTTAAAATGTACTCGATGCGGTAGAGAATACTCTCTAGCAAGTGGGATTTACAAATGTGAAAAATGCGGCGCTCCTTTGGATGTTCAGTATGATTACGGTGCGATAAGAGATCTTATAGAGGATAACGACGCTTGGTTTAGAGAAGCGCCGCGACTATGGAAGTACTGGATGTTCTATCCAGTTTCAAACCTTAGGAAGATTGTTAGTCTTAATGAAGGAGGTACGAGACTTTACAGAATGAAAAACCTTGAGAAAAAGCTGGGTTTTGGGAAGCTTTACATCAAAAATGAAGGAGAAAATCCAACAGGGGCCTTCAAGGATAGGGGTTCGAGTGTGGAAATAACAAAGGCTCTTGAATTTCATGCGGGAAAGGTTGTAGTGGCCTCAACGGGAAACATGGCCGCTAGTATTTCTGCTTATGGTTCCAAAGCGGGCCTTGAAGTGACAATAGTAGTTCCAGAAGGGACTCCTGTTGGAAAGCTTGTTCAAGCAGTTGTTTACGGGGCAAAGATAAAAATCCATGGAAGCACGTATGATGAAGCTTTAGCAGAAAGTGAAAGAATGGCAAAGGAAGAAGATTATTACCTTACAGGGAACTACCACTATAGGGTAGAAGGTCAAAAGAGCACGGCCTTTGAGATCTTTGATCAGCTCCGATTTAACGCTCCTGACTGGATTGTGGTGCCTATTGGTGCTGGAACCCATTTAAGAGCCATTTGGAAGGCTGCAAAGGAATTCTATGAAGTGGGGCTTATTGAAAAGTTGCCAAAAATTGCTGGGGTTCAAATTGAGGGCTACGATGCAATAGTCAGGGCTTGGAGAGAAAAGAAGCCCATTGAGCCAATAAGGACAAAACAACCAACAGTTGCCTCGGCCATAGCCGTTAAAGCCCCCGTAGATGGAGAGAACGTTCTGAGGGCCATTGATGAGAGTGGAGGATACCTTGGCACAGTAACAAATGAGGAAGCTATGAACGCAGGGCTAATGCTCGGAAAAGAGGGCCTCTTCGTGGAGCCTTCCTCAGCGACAGCCCTTGCCCTCGCTAAAAACATGAGAGAAGAAGGAATAATAGATAGAGATGAAAGTGTCGTTGTAGTTGCAACTGGACATGGCTTAAAGGACACAAAAACTTGGGAAAGCTTTATTAGATTTTAACCGCTTTTTCTTTTGATGTCATATGCTCTACGAAGAAAGAAGGTTTAGCAGGTTTGTGCTCTTTATTACACTCCCAGCATATATAGGTCTTTTAGCAGGCCTTTGGGCGGCATATCATGCAGGTGAGGGCTTTGAATTTATGGCAGTAGTTTTCATTGCGGTTGTCATGATTTTGATAGACGTGTTGAGCTTCAAAATAGAAATAGATGAAAGAGAGATAAGGCTCCGCGGAACTCTGGGATTGATTATTAGAAAAACGATTAAGATTGATGAAATTGAGAGTTTTGAGGTTAAATTGGGCTGGATAAGCTGTTGGGCTCCAATAAGATTTAATTTTCCAGCTAAAGGGTGTATAACCATCCACAAAAGAGGGGTTGATGTAGCATTTACCACCAATAACCCCGAAGAAATCGCAATGATCTTAACTACCCTTGGCGTTCCACGAGCAGCTTAGTGCCCCTAACTTGGATTATCTTGACTTTCTCTCCTCTTTTTGCTGTTCCGTTTATGCATTCAGCTATCCACAGCTCGTTTCCCACTTTTACGACACCTTTTGGCATTAATTCTTCAACCACAAGGGCTTCTTTTCCAATTAACGCCTCGGGCCCAACCTCTGCTTTTTTCTCAAAGACTTCCCAGAGGAACTTAACGGCAATGACATCTTTGAAGATAAGGAAACCTATTACAGCAAGAGCGGGTTTTAACGGCACGTTTATACCAGCTCTCGGCAAAATAAAGAACAAAAATATTCCCACGACTATCTCATCTGCAAGGACGCTCAGAGTTTTTAGGGCGTTTTTGACGTAGGTTTTCATAGTTCACACCCCTAAGTTGGGCAAACCGCCGTAGAGAAGCATAAGAAGCCCTACAAAAACCGGCTGATGGATGAGGTAAATCTTTAAGGTGTTCCTCCCCATGAAGCAGACGAACTCAAGGAGGGGATTTTTTGGAGTGCTTATTTTGAACTTTCTTTTTCCGTCTGGATAAATCAACGCACCTATTGCTGTCCCCAGAAGGAAAGCTCCAAACCACGGGAAAATCGGGAAGTAATCAAGAGTAAAGAACTCGTGGGGAGTAATTCCTAGGGGAAGAAAGAGCAAAGTGTCGGCGTGAACGTTCTTCATGATTTGACCTCCAAGGAGAAAGAGAACTGCGGGAAAGATGTTTTTCCATCCGAGAGGATAGAAGGGAATTACGAGCAAACTTGCGACGCCTAAGAAATGCAAAATTCCAAAGTAGATTGTCCCTCTCTCCAGCAAGAGGTAGGTAGTGAGGGTTATGAGCAAGCCAAGACCGAAAAGCTTTGCAAATCTGAGAAAATACTTCTTCAAGGTTTTCTTCCCCCTTGCATGGCTTATCCATAGTGAGAGCCCTGAAATCGAGACGAAGAGGGATGCGGTTGCATAGGCGAAGAGCTTCCAGAAAACTCTGTACTCTGAATAGCCCAAAAAGAACTGCAAATCAGTGACAAAATTTGAAATTAACATCATGATTAGCGCTATTCCTCTAACAAAGTCCACTTCCCAAAAGCGCTTTGAGTATATCTCGCTGCCGAACATCAAAAGATATAAACCTCGAGGCTTATTTAAGTTTGGGGTTGTCATGGAGAGAAGTATACTGCGGTTTTTGTTTTTCACTTTGGCAATGTTAATGATAACCCAGCCCGGGGCAATAGCCTTTGCCAATTTTGATGCCCCTTATGGGTTTTACAAGGATCTCTCTGCATGGCTCTCTGCCTATCTCGGAGGTGCTGTGATTTTAATGTTATACGCACTCTTGAAGCGGAAAGAACTTGGAACTAAGTTCCTTTCTATCTATGGGCTTCACTATATGGTTCTGTTTATTCTCACATATTTTTTGGAGCTGAAGGTTATTGGGAATATTAATCCTTCGTTTTCCGTTTTGAGTTTGTTCTTCTTAAGCTTTCTCGGCTTTCTGCTCAGCATAATGCTCTTTCTCCCAGCCGTTTTTTCCCCACCCTATTATTCCTATGATGCACCCCTACTCCTAATCCAGCTTGTACTCTGGGTTGCTTCCTTTTACATCTTTCTTAGGCTTAGAGAGCTTGAAGAGGAGAAAATATTGACAGTCTACAGAATTTTCTTGGGTTTAATGCTTTTTTCGATTTTCTTTGGCTTTCTCAAAGTTGCCGAGGTGTTTGGATGAGGATTATTAAAACTAGAGCAAAAAGCATCTACACAAAAAGCGGAATTCCTGGGGTTGATTGGGTTGTAAATCAGTATGTAGGATGTCAATTTGGGTGCAAATACTGCTACGCGAAGTTCCTCTGCAGATGGAAGCCCTATGGCGAGTGGGGAACATGGGTGGAGGTAAAGACCAACGCCCCTGAGCTTGCGAGGAAGAGGGTTTACGGAGAGGTCTTCATGTCGAGCATCTCCGATCCTTATCAGCCCGTAGAGAAGGAGCTCAAGCTAACGAGAAGAACCCTTGAGATGATGAACAAGAGAAACAAGCTCAGCATTCTAACCAAATCACCGCTTGTGGTTAGAGACATTGACCTTTTCAAGCTCTTCGACGAAATCGAGGTCGGATTGACAATAAACAGCTTCGGGGGGAAGGAAAAGCAACTCATAGAGCCCTTTACTCCTTCGCAGAAGCTTAGGATAGACGCTCTAAAGACACTTAGAGAGGAGGGAGTGAGAAACTACGCCTTCATAAGCCCGATTATCCCGGGAATTACCGATGTAGAGGAGATAATAAGGGAAACAAGGGGCTTCGCTGATTCTTACTTTTTCGAAGTGCTCAATCTGAAAGCCGCCGGCAGAGAGTTTCGAGAGTTATTAAAAGAGAACTTTCCTGAAAGCTATGAAGTTATGGTTGACGATGATAAATTCTGGAGCTTCATTAAAGAGCTCGTAGAGCTCATAAAACGGTTAAACGTAAGGGCAGGGGGAATAGAAGTCCACAGAAGGGGCTGGGAGATTATAGAGGTGAAGTAAATGAGAATAGCCCGAGTAGGGGATCTCTGGTTAGAAATCCCAGATGTTAGGTATTCCTTCTTTGATACCCCGTACATTGGCCATAAGCTTGGGACTGCGGTTGATGTGTACTTTGAAGATAAGGTTCTTTTCCCATTTGAAGAAGGAAAGCTGGTTGAGGTGAAAAAGATAAAAACTCCCCGATATATTCCTGTTAGAGACGACTATCTTCTCATCTTTGGAGTTGCGGATTTTTGCTTGAAGGTTCTTCATGTGGAGCCTGAACTTGAGGTTGGTGAAAGGGTTTCTCTAGGGGATGAAATTGGAGAACTGAGGCTTTCGGGCTTTTTCTCTCCTTGGAGTGATAAGCATGCCCATTTTGAGCTTAGAAAGTGTGAAGACAGATACAGGGCGAGGGGAGGATTAACGATATTTCCCAAAGTTAGACCTTTAGTTCCCGTTGTTGAGGGAAGGGAATTCAAAGTCGTCGAAAAAACCGCCCACTACTATTGGCTTAAGCCTCTGAAAACTAGAGGGAAAGGCATAACGCCTTTTGGAAGCATTGAAGGTGGATTGCCCCATTATCGTTACGGAGCGATTTTCAATGGAAACAAGGCAATGCTGTTTGGGAAGGCTATAAGCGCTGAGAAAATTCTTGAAAATGGCGTCGGGATCTTTAAAGCAAACTTTGAAGTCCTTGCAAACGGGAATAAGGTTAGGGGAGTTGGGGTTTACTGCAATGAGGGAAGGATTAAGCTTATTGGTGGAGATTTTGAGGTTGAAGAGACTGTGGAACTTGGGATAATCTAAAAAATTTTTGATATTTGTAAAATATATTCTACCATAAACTATATATTCACCAAGTGAAAATCTACAAAAATGATTTGTTTTTTATTTTTGGGTTGATGAAGGAAGAGGTGTGTGATATGGAAAAGGTGGAGGAAATCCCTAAAGAAACCCTGCTTGAGATATACAAAACTATGCACAAGATACGAACTTACGAGGAAACACTTGCAGAGTGGTACTACAAGGGGAAAACCCCAAGGTTTGACATATCTGCAGGCCCAATTCCCGGGGAGCTTCATTTATCTTCCGGCCAGGAATCTGCAGCAGTTGGAGTTTGTATGCACCTAAAACCTGAAGATGCCTTAATAGGCACACACAGGGCTCATCACTTTGCGATTGCTAAGGGAGTTGATTTGAAGAAAATGACTGCTGAGATTTTTGGAAAAGCTACAGGTCTATCAAGGGGTAAAGGAGGCCATATGCACCTTTTTGATGCAAATGTTAACTTCAGCTGCAGTGGAATTGTAGGAGCAAGCTTCCCACAAGCCGTTGGTGTGGGAATAGCAGCAAAACTGAAGGGAGAAGACTATGTCGCGGTTGCCGTTGGTGGAGACGGTGCTGCTAACCAGGGAACTTTTCATGAGGCACTAAACATGGCTGCAATCTGGAAATTGCCAGTGATATTTGTAATAGAAGATAACAGCTGGGCTATATCTGTCCCCAAAGAAAAATCTACTGCCGTTTCAAAGAATAGTGAGAGAGCTGCAGCTTATGGTATTCCGGGAGTTAGCGTGGATGGTACTGACGTCGTAGCTGTTTATGAAGTGGCAAAAGAAGCTGTTGAGAGGGCAAGAAGAGGAGAAGGGCCAAGTTTGATTGAGATAAAAGTTTATAGGCTCAGGGGTCACTTTGAAGGAGATCCACAACATTACAGGCCTAAAGAGGACTTAGAACTTGCCAGGCAAAAGGATCCACTCATGAACTTCGAGAAGCTTCTTCTAGAAAAAGGAATTGTCACAGAGGATGAGCTCAACAAAATCAAGGAAGAGAACATCAGAGAAGTCCAAGAAGCCATTGACTTCGCAGTAAACAGCCCGTATCCAGAACCTGAAGAAGCACTAAAGGGAGTTTTTGCAGGAGGTGAGTGAAATGGCAAGAAAGCTACCTATGTATAAAGCCATTGCAGAGGCAATAGCTCAAGAAATGGAAAAAGATGAAAATGTTTTTGTTATGGGAGAAGATATCGGAGCATATGGCGGAATCTTTGGCGCAACAACAGGGCTCTTAGAGAAATTTGGACCTGAAAGAATTAGAGACACTCCGATAAGTGAATCTGCATTCATTGGGGCTGCACTAGGAGCAGCATCAAAGGGTATGAGACCAATAGTCGAACTTATGTTCGTGGACTTCTTTGGTGTTGCAATGGATCAGATTTACAACCATATAGCCAAAGCTCACTACATGTCTGGAGGACAGGTGAAAATGCCAGTAGTGATAATGACAGCTATGGGCGGAGGATACAGCGATGCTGCTCAGCACTCTCAATGCCTCTATGGGCTCTTTGCACACGTTCCGGGTTTGAAGATAGTAATTCCCTCAAACTCATATGACGCGAAAGGCTTGATGATCTCGGCAATTAGAGACGACAATCCGGTAATGTACTTTTTCCACAAAGGACTCATGGGACTTGGATGGATGCCTTCACCGCCGGAAGCAACGGTTGAGGTTCCAGAAGAGCCCTACACAGTACCTATTGGAGAAGCGAAAGTCGTGAGAAAGGGAAGCGATGTTACAATCGTAGGGGTTGCTAAGACTGTACACGAGGCCGCGTGGGCTGCGGAAGAGCTTGAAAAAGAAGGCATAAGTGCGGAGGTAATCGACTTAAGAAGTCTGGTTCCATTGGACAAAAAGACCCTTTTGAACTCTGTAAAGAAGACTGGACGTTTAGTTGTAGTAGATGAGGATTACAGAAGCTATGGGATGAGTGGAGAGGTCATTGCTACGGTTGTTGAGAACGGAATATCCTTGGAAGCACCTCCAGTAAGGGTTGCCTATCCTGATGTTCCCGTTCCCTACAGTAGAGTTCTTGAGAAGTACGTCCTTCCGGATAAAGAGAAGGTAATCAATGCCGTAAAGAGCATAATGTGACCCAGCAGTGGAGGAAGAGAGAATGGAAGTCGAGGTAAAAGTGCCAGTAGTTAGTAAAGATGATAAAAAGGGTGTAATAAACCAGTGGTACAAAAACGATGGCGATGTAGTAAAGGAAGGCGAGGAGATAGCTGAAGTTATGATAGAGAAAGTTACCGTTACTGTAAAGGCACCAGCAAGTGGAAAACTTAAGATATTAGTTCCTGAAAACGAGGAAATATCGCAAGGTCAGGTAATAGCGGTTATAGAAACTGAGTAGCTTTCAAAACTTTTAAGTATTTTTTCGTTTCTATATTTTTACATGCCTTTGAGAGTTATATTTCATGAATACCGAAATCCCTATCTTAATATCGCCTTTGAAGAAAGTCTTGCAAGGAGTAGGGGTGTTGATCTTGTCGATGACACCCTTAGGATATGGAAAAACGAAAATTCTCTAATTCTGGGTCGTTTTAGAAAAGTGGAGGGGGATATTAATGTAGGAAATGCCGGCAAACTTGGCTTTTCAATAGTGAGGCGCTTCACAGGGGGAGGAACAGTTTATCACGACAATGGATGTTTGAACTATTCTCTCGCAATTAAAAGAGATGTGCGGTATCCAGTGGATTATATGTATAAAGTCCTCTTAAATGGCACTCTTCTTGCGCTGAAGAAACTTGGGATAACTCCTTATTTAAAGAATACCAATGACGTTGTGATTAATGAAAGAAAAGTCTCGGGAACTGCTGCCGCTGTGAGGTGGGGAGTTCTTTTTCTCCATGGTTCGATTTTGGTAAACTCCAACCTGCAAAAGCTCTATCTCCTTTTAAGAATTCCAAAGACCCACAACTTTGATCCGGTTAAATATCGGGTTGCAAACCTCTCTGCATTTGTAGAGGCCTCCATGGAAGAAGTCGCCGATGCTCTGGTCTGGGGTTATTCCAGGGTTTTATCCACTTTCCCTACCTTTGAAGAGCCCTTAAAAGAGGAGATAAAGGTGGCCGATATTTTGTATAAGGGGAAATATTCTAGAGATGAATGGAACTTTAAAGGTCTTGTTGACACTGAAAGAGAACTTAATAAAAAAGTAAAAGACATTCTCAGCTAATCGTCAAAGAAACCTCTCTCAGCAGCTATTTTCAGCGTCTTTCTATAGTCAATAACTCTCGGTCCATTCCGCGTTATTTTTGCAGTTATTTCCCCTTTCATTTCGGTCTCTCTTTCTCCATCAAGAGCCAAAAGTGAAGGAGATGTTTTCAGCTCGACTTCTTCGTTCAGGTTTAGGACTTTTACTTCTTTAATTTCCAGTCTTTTGAAGATTCCAGGAGCTATAGGCGCTTTTATGCTTTTTCCTTCTCCAAGCTCCACATATATTCCCAAGTCATCTCTTTCAGTTATCTCTTTCAAAATTCCAGGGATTGAGCTTAGCCCAATGTTGTATGGGGAAGATATGCTCGCCACGACCTCTCTCAGGTATTCTGGCTTCCAAACTGCTTTGGAACCTTTAAAGGAATGAAGTGTCGCAACAGCATCTACGAGAGCAATATCTTTGAGCTTGCCATCTTCATAAAGTTCAATCCTTTTTGTTTTGCGAGTCCCCTCATCAGGTTTAACAATGCCAGTTGCTATTGCTGAAACAGCAGCCCCGGCTATTGTGGCCTCTATCATGTATGGAAAGACGTTGTTGGTGCCTGTGGAGATGGGCATTATAGGGATTTCTTCAGAGGCTTTTGCGACAAGTCTGTTTGTCCCATCCCCTCCGATGACAATTATGGCGTTTACTTTGTCCTTCATGAGCTCTGTTGCCCTTATGGTATCTCTCCAATCCCCAAAAACCTTCATTGGAAGCATCTCGACTTCCATAGATAGATGTTCTCCTATCGCGTGAAGGGCAGCGGGAACTATCCCAAAGGTTTCCGGCATTGCCAGAACTTTTTCCACTCCCAACTCCTGCATTATTAGGAGAAGTCTTTTTACAATGTTAACTTTTTCCATATTGTCAAAAACGCTTGCATGGGCAATTAAACGCCTTATATCCCTTCCAGATTCGGGATTTGCTATTATCCCTACAGTCGCTTTTCTCATCCTTTTCCTCTCCTTACATAAATGGTAACAAACGCTATTGCCACCAATATTTCGTTTGTTTTGTCTCCAAATTCCTTAATCGCTATTCCTGGCCCTTTTAAGCCGCCTTCAATACTCTTAACGACTTTTTCGCAGGGAAGGGGAATTGCTTCTTTAATTTTCTCTATATCGACTCTTTGAGAATATGGTACCCCTATGAGAACTTCTACTTTCACATCTTCTTTAAGGTCAAGCTCAAAGAGCTCCAAGAGCCCAACGGCACAAACCCTTGTTATTGCATCCTTTATGGCCTTTATTGCAGCCTTAGTAGGGTCTTGGCCGTGCTGGTCTATTCCCATCCCTATCTCAATAACATATCTTTTCCATTCACTCACTTTCAAAGACCTCCTCCGGATGCTCTAGGTAATATTTAACTCTCTCCAAGAACCTCGCAGCTGGAGCACCATCTATTGCTCTGTGGTCAAATGTCAAAGAAAGCGTCATCACGCTGGCAATTTTTATCTCCCCATTTTCCACTATCGGCTTTTGGAGTATTCTGTTCAAACCTAAAATTGCGATCTGGGGCGGGTTAATTATTGGTGTAAACGAATCAACTCCGAACATTCCGAGATTCGTGACGGTAACCGTTCCTCCTACAAAGTCCTTTTCTTTAAGTGTGCCTCTTTTTGCTCTCTCGACTATATCTGCATAATCCTTTAAAAGCTCCTCAAGGGATTTTTTGTCAACATCTCGCACTACAGGGGTTATGAGCCCTATTGGGCTGTCCACGGCTACGTTTATGTTTATGTTATCGTAAATCGTTATCTTTTCCTCTTCCATTGACGCATTGATCTCTATGAAATCCCTTATGGCTTTTGCAATGCATTTTAACATGAGAACTGTATAAGAGGGCTTTTCTCCAAGTTTCTCGGCGAGTTCCTTTCTCATCTTAATAAGGCGATCCATCTTTGTTTCCATATTAAGGGTTACGTGCACGGCTTCCCTGTAGCTCTTTGAAAGCCTCTCTGCTATAACTTTCCTGATCCCAAACACTTTTCTCTCTTCTCTCACCTTTGGAAAGAAGTGTTCTCGTATATATTTTTCGAGGTCTTCAAGCGTAACTTCGCCATTGGGACCAGAGCCTTTTATTTTTGAAAGATCGATGTCGTATTGCTCGGCTATCGTTCTTATCTCTTCACTCACCAATTTAGCTCCCCTCGGTTTCTATTATTGCTATTGGCTCCCCTACGGGGACCTCATCTCCAACATCGTGGAGTTTCTCCACTAGAACTCCTGATGCTGGAGCTTTGACCTCTCCAGTTAGTTTCTCGGACTCGACTATAGCAATTACTTCATCTTTCTCCACCATCTCTCCAACATTTTTTTTCCACTCTACGATAGTGCCCTTTTTCATTGTCATACCTAATTTTGGCATAATGACATTTATTCTTGACATAATATCACCATACTGTTATTTTCATTTGATCTTAATAAACTTTTGGAGCGAGA
>LGET01000033.1 GCA_001507935.1 Thermococcales archaeon 44_46 | reverse complement strand
AAGGGATACAAGCCGAGGGGGAACATAATCCCCGACATGATGGTGAAGCACCACTATGCAAAAGAGTTTGCGAAGTTAAAAGGTTATAGGGTGGTTAGAATAGCCACCCACCCAGATGCGATGGATATGGGCCTTGGGAGTAAGGCGCTTGAGCTGTTAATTCAAGAGGCTGATAGAGAAGGCCTTGACTGGGTAGGGAGTGGATTCGGAGCTAGTGAAGAGCTCATAAGGTTCTGGATAAGAAATGGGTTTGCGGTAGTGCATCTAAGCCCCTCGAGGAATCCCGTAAGCGGAGAATACACTGCAATAGTGATAAAGCCAATAAGCAAGAAGGCCCAAGAAATAGTTAAGAAAGCCAACGATGAATTTAGAATTAGGCTTACGGAGTGGCTTGGGGACACGCATAGAGATTTGGAGCCCGAGATAGCGAGATGGCTCTTTGAAACACCTTTTGGAGAGAGCGTCAACTACCCAATAACCCTAACAGATGTGCAAAAGAAGAGGCTTGAGATGTTCGTGGGTAAAGTCTTAACTTATGATACCGTTCTTGATGCAGTGAAGCCAGTGGTAAAGCTTTATTTCCTTGACGGCTGGATGAAGCCTTATCTCGATGAGAGACAAATACACCTCCTTATTTATCGTGTTCTTCAAGCACATACATGGGAAGAAACTGCCAAGTACATCGACAGAAGCCCAATGTTCACGATGATAGAAGTTAGGGACATAATAAGAGGGCTCTGGTATTACTACAAGCACATACTCAAGTAGGCTCAGCTTCGTCGATCCCGGGCATCAGTACCCCAAAGGCCAATCTACCTGACCTCCTTCCCGCCGTGAGGGTTAACCCCTCGCCAATGACGGGAAGGTTTGAGGGGTCTTCACCAGAACCCGAATCGAATCGAGTTCCTCAAACCCCTCTGGGACGGCCTTGCCCCGATTACCCCTACCCGCCGTCAAATCCGGCAGGCTCGGGGTTATGGTTTTTACAGCCTTTCTTAAGATGTTGAACGCTCCAACCAAGTCTGCATTCATTACAATGCCCTCCCTGTGGCACTTAAACAAACCTCTAACAAAGCGAGCGTTCTTATGGCGTTGGCCACAGAGAGGGCAGGTTTGAGAAGTGAAAGCCTCATTCACGACAATAACGGAAATACCATACTCTTCCGAGACTTCCCTCAAGCGTTTAAGAAGATAATTAAACCTCCAAATGTGAGAGAGGAGGTAATTCTGCCTTCTACCCTTATCAGAGTTCCTACTGATGCCCTTAGGATAGCCAACCACAATTCTGGAAACACCCATTTGGTGGAGTTTCTCAATAGTTTGCCTAACGGCAGTGTTGATGTAGTGTTTTGTCTGAAGTTTTGCTTTTTGGTGCATTCTTGAGAGCTTTTTACTCCTCTTACAGCCCGAACTGTTGAGTTTGGACTGGTAATCGGCTATCTTCTTCCGCCAGTAGAAGGCTATTGACTTGAGAGGTCTTCCGTTCACCAAAAAACTTTCCCCGCTTTCCACGTAAATGGCCATCAAATTGTTTACCCCAAGGTCTATGCCAGCGGAAAGGTTGCCCAAGGACTCTCTCGGGAGTTTTTCCCAGTTTTCACTGTAAAGTCTTTCTTCTACTGTATAACTAATGTGAGCATACCACTTTTTCCTAACAGAGTCGTACTGGATTTCTAAGCGTCCTTGTTTACCCTTCAAGTGTATTCTCCCCTTGAACTGTATTTTAAGCCTTCCAAACTTTCCGAGTCTCCTAAATTCTAAAACATTCTCCTCAATCCGGTACTGGTCGTTTCTCAACGGGATTATGAAGAGTTTTTTACCGTTTTCTTCTCTGATGAAAGTTGGTGGTTTTGGTTTGAACCATTCAGGAAGCTCACCGTTCTTTTTCTTTTTCAACAGGATAAAGAAACTTCTCCAAGCCTCAGCATTTTTCCTAGCCAGAGTTTGGACGGTAGAACCGCCAATCCAATCTTTGAACTGATAATAAGCTTCCTGTTGAGTTCCGAGAAAGTCTATTTTTCCGAATTCTTTGAACTGTTTTAGCCTATCATAGTTGAGCTTGTTCCAAATTAGAGCGGTAGCGTGGGCTAACTCGAATAGAACTTTCTCTTGCCCTTTTGAAGGTTGGAGCTTCACCGTCACTGTTCTTTTTATCATCATCTGTAGTATTATTTTTAGGCTTTAAAATAGTTTCGCTCTACTGCTTGTGAGATTAATTCCCAAACCCACTATCCACTCCAAATCCCTAAAAATTCATCTCAAAGGACGTTCAGATATTTATGCACCTGAAAGCTTAAACCAACGTTTTCTCTTCCCATTATCTTTGCAGCGATGTTGTAAAGCCTCATAAGCTGATGTTGGGAAATATCAATCGGTTCTTTGGGCTGTATGGCAAGGGGGGCTAAGTTTTTCAACAGCTCTGCGTACCATCTCACATTTTCTTCTTTTGTGTCTTTTGTGACCACGAGCTTTGCATAAGTCTTTGCCCCTGCTTTCTTAAGTATCCTAATGCTCTCCACCTCTCTGAGCACCAGCTCTCGCCAATTTTCACTTGCTTTGGCGGTTTCATCTTTTATATCAACACTCGCGTAATCTACAAGATGGGCAACTTCTCCTATTCTCTCCGGCTTGCTCCCATTGGTCTCTAAGAAGTTTTTAAATCCCAAATCGTGCATCCTCTCCATGAGGGCGTAGAGGTTCTTTGTCTGCAGAGTTGGCTCGCCGCCGGTGTAGCTTATTGAGTGTATATCTCCGGTATCCAGCTTTAAGATAACATCAACGACTTCTTCAAGCTTTGCCGGGTTGGGCTTGTATTCAAACTTTCCAGTAAAAGGCTTCACTTCGTAGCGCCACTTTGGAACGTTAGAAGCGAGTATATAGCTTGCGGAGTCGCACCAGATGCATCTAAGGTCACAGCCAGCGAATCTAACAAAAATCTGCCTTTTACCAAAGGCACTTCCCTCTATGCTTCCCCCTTCTCCTTGCCAGCTGTTGAAGATTTCAGCTAAGAACATGGAATCACCTAAAGCTCTATGCCTCTCACCTTGTCACTCACGTATCCTTCAAGTATTTCAATCTTGACGCTTCTATTTTCTCCAGTTAGATCTGCCATAAGCTCTACTCCTCTAGCGTAGTCCCAAAGTCTTCTTTTTGCTTCTTCATCAATAGCCTCGCACATAATAATGATCTCCCTCGGATCCTCTTTGCTTGCTATTTCTATGACCTTCATAGCATCGCTAACGGTAAAGAGCCCCTTTTTCTTAAACAGCATTTCCCTCACCTACACGTACTTCATCAAAATAGAGACAGCCTCTTCCAGAACATGTCTATCTTCGGCGTCTACAACGTTCTCTAAGTAATAGAGACCCTTTATATTAAGAATTATGTAAGCCTCGTCTCTATCCAAGCCAAGGTCATAGGCTTCATAGTAAACCCTTTCCTCTCCCAGGGCTTCGTTAAGCATCTTAACGAAATAGTTTATCTCATCCGTCGTTAAGTCCTCCCATTTGCTCTCCATCTCGTCAAAGTACCTCTCAAGGGTTCTTAGGGTTTCCAAATCAACTTTAAGCGTCCCCTCTACGTATGGGAACTCCCCAACCCTGAAAATCTTCACGCCTTCTTCGTCCCTTATACCCACATAATCCCATAGGAGAACTCCCTCTATGACGTTGACTCCGTATCTGCTCGCGAGATATGTGAACCTTTCCATAGCCTCTTCCATATCCTCCAAAAACTCCTCTTCATTGGTGAATCTAACTACTTTACTTACCGTTCCAGCCATACTTTACACCTTGAAGATTCATCATTCCCTAAGGGTTATAAGTCTTTAGGGCTAATATTTATTGCCCGAGGAGTATTGGGTTGCGATGACCTCGGGACCCCCAGGGGGGCGACATCCCTAACGCCCCCCTACTAAAGTTTTTAAAACTTTGGCTGCATTAATAACTGGTGGTTATTTATGGTTATCATCCCCAAGCCCATCGACCCACGGGAAATAAAGAAGCTTAGAAAGGAACTCGGTATAACACAAGAAGAGCTTGCGGAAAAAGCGGGGGTTACGCAGGCTTATATAGCAAAACTTGAAAGCGGTAAAGTTGATCCTAGATTATCTACTTTCAATCGAATTCTCCAGGCTTTGGCTGAGTGTAAAAAGGCTCGATTTAGGGCCAAGGAAATAATGTCTTCTCCCATAATAGGGGTCAAACCATATGAAACGGTTGAAACCGTTGTTAGGCTGATGAACAAGCACAACATTTCCCAAGTTCCCGTAATAGCAGGCAACAAGGTGGTCGGTTCTGTTACGGAAAAGACTCTCGTTAGGAAGAGCTTTGAATATGAAGACTTGCTTTCAAAGAAGGTTATGGAGATCATGGACGAGCCTTTTCCAATAATAAATGAGGATGAAAGCATTGAAGTTGTAAAGTACCTCCTCGAAGAGCATCCGGCAGTTATAGTCCAGAACAGAGAAGGCAAACCCGTGGGAATAATAACTCGCTCAGATTTGTTTAAAATAAAATAAGAGCTGACCTCCTCCCCACCGTGAGGAGCGAGGGTTTATCTTAGCCCCTCACCATTGGCAGGGAGGTTTGAGGAGTCTCATTTAGACCCAAGTTAAAGCGGGTCTTCGACCCCTCGGGGAGGGTCTTCCCCCCATTACCCCTACCTCCAGCCAAAGCGGGAAGGCTCGGGGTTATCGTTTTAATCTTCTTCAAAATGTTGAAAGCACCTACAAGGTCAGCATTCATTACAACGCCCTCCCTGCGGCACTTGAATAAACCCCTAAAAATCCTACCATTAGAGTGGCGTTGACCACAGAGAGGGCACGTTTGAGACGTGAAAGCCTCATCCACAACAATAACGGAAATACCAAATTCTTCAGCAACTTCTTTCAGTCTTTGAATGACCGTGTTGAACCGCCACACGTGGGAGAGGACAAAATTTTGCTTTCTGCCCTTGTCAGAGTTTCTTGCAATACCCTCTGGATAACCAACTACAATTTTAGAAACGCCCATCTCGTAAAGCCTTTCAACCGTCTGTCTAACAGCAGTGTTAATGTAGTGCCTCGCTTGAAGTTTTGCCTTTTGGTGTATTCTTTTCAGCCTTCTACTCGTTTTGGCTCCGCTCCTGTTGAGTTTTGACTGGTAATCTGCAATACGTTTTTGCCAGTAGAAGGCAATGCTTTTGAGCAGTCTTCCATTAACGAGAAAAGCCTCACCATTCTCAACGTAAACGGCTATTAAATTGTTCACACCCAAGTCTATACCCGCTGTTAGGTTGCCCTTTGGTTGTCTCGGGACTTCTACCCACTCCTCGCTAGTTAGTTTTTCCTCAACAGTATAGCTAACGTGAGCGTACCATTTGTGTCTTGCTTCATTGTAGATAATCTCTAACCTCCCCTGCTTGCCCTTCAAGTGTGTTCTTCCTTTAAATTGAATTTTTAGCCTTCCGAACTTTCCAAGCCTCCTCAGTTCGATAGTGTTGTTTTCAATTTTATACTGGTCGTTCCTGAGTGGAATAATGAAGAGTTTTCCTCCATTCTCCTCCTTGACGAATTTTGGTGGTTGTGGTTTGAACCAGTCTGGCAGTTCACCGTTCTTTTTCTTCTTGAGTAGGGAGAAGAAACTACGCCAAGCTTCAGCATTCTTTCTTGCCAGTTGTTGTACTGTTGAGCCGCCAACCCAGTCCTTGAACGTGTGATAGGCTTCTTTTTCTGTTGTTCCAAAGTCTATCTTGCCGAATTCTTTGAACTGTTTTAACCGCTCGTAATTGATTTTGTTCCAGATTACTGCGGTGGCTTGGGCTAACTCGAGGAGGATTTTCTCCTGCCCTTTTGAGGGCTGGAGTTTGAGTGTTACTGTTCTTTTCATTGTTCCTCATTATTACTTTTACGCTTTTGGGTTTAAAAATGTTTTTGCTTTCTCACTAAAGGACTTGTTCGTAATTAACTGTACCCCGCCCTGAAGGGCGAGGGTTGAGAAAGAAAAAAGTCAGCTCGAAGAAGGCACAAGAGTAAACTCGAAGAGAAGTTCACCAGTTGTTGCGTTATAAATCTCAACACTCCAGTGGACAACGTATGCACTGTCAGGGAATGGGTAGTCCAAGTATTTGGCTGGAAATGCTCCCTTTTCTTCGTATTTCTCGGGATTGTTTAATATCATAACTTTGGAGTACTCTTCCACACGATATTTGGCATCTGGGATAGTATCGGGGTCTCCCCAGTAAACGAGTGCGGTCTCATTGTGGCCAAAGAAGCCTACATCGAGATCATTCGTGTACCATGTGAAGTGAACAGCAATCCAAGCCCCCTCTGGACTATCCTCTCCAAATGGGAAGTTCCAGTCCTTTGACCACTTAACAACCATCCAGGTGCTCTCATTTACTGGACTATACCCTAGGTAATATTCTTCCCATCCAACGTAAATCCTTGCTTTGGGATTTATCTCGTTTGGGGCTGCTGTAATGACTTGAGCATACATCGCAAGCAGAAGTGCCAAAATCCCAAAAACAACTACCTTCCTCATTAGACCACCCCAACGAATTTTTAGCATTGTTAAAATAGCATTGAAAATATTTAAGGCTTCCTGCAGAAAAAAGAGAGAAAACTGGGCAAGACTTTTTGAGATCAACCGTACATAACTTCGTGTGAAGCTATCTGCTGAGCTAATCTTTCCTCCGAGCCAAGAACTTTCTCAACAGCCTTTATAAAGTCCTCATGAGTTACGTATTCTCTTCTCGCCCTGATGGCAAACATTCCTGCTTCGGTTACAATTGCCTTAAGATCTGCACCGCTTGCCCCTTCTGTCATCTCCGCTATGGCTTTGAGATCAACGCCCTTAAGGTTCATCTTTCTCGTGTGGACTTTAAGGATCTCCCATCTTCCTTTGAAGTCCGGTAGAGGAACTTCTATTAGTCTATCAAATCTTCCCGGTCTAAGTAAAGCCGGATCGAGGATGTCAGGCCTGTTTGTAGCGGCAATAACCTTAACATTGCCCCTCGGATCAAAGCCATCTAGTTCAGCCAAGAGCTGCATTAAAGTTCTGTTAACCTCCCTCTCCCCACCGGTTGTTTCGTCCAACCTCTTTGCACCTATTGCGTCTATCTCATCAATGAAAACTATTGACGGTGCTTTTTCTCTTGCCAATTCAAAGAGCTCGCTGACTAATCTAGCACCTTCTCCTATGTATTTCCTCACAAGTTCACTGCCGACGACCCTTATGAAGGTTGCATTTACCTCGTGAGCTAGTGCCTTCGCCATTAGGGTCTTTCCACAGCCGGGAGGACCATAGAGAAGTACCCCTTTAGGTGGTTCAATCCCAACCCTTTCAAAGAGCTCAGGGTGCTTGAGTGGAAGCTCTATAGCCTCTCTTAGCTCCATAAGTTGCTTTTTCAATCCACCTATGTCATTGTAGGTGACCTTAGGTCTTTCAATTACTTCAAAACCCAACACAGATGGGTCTTTTTGGGACGGTAAGAGTTCTATAACCGCCATTGTTCTTTGATCCAAGGCAACTCTGGCACCAGGCTTTAGCTTCTCCCTTTCTATCCACGGTGCAATTCTCACAACGAATCTTGGGCCATTGTAGTTTTGAACAATAGCCCTATCTTCATCCAAAAGCTCAATTAAAGTACCAGCAAAGGCTGGAGGTTGCCTCAGTCTGGACATCTCCATCCTTAAGCGTGAAAGCTCCCTCTCAAGTCTCTCCTTATCAGCCTCAAGTGTTCTCACTTGGAGTTCAAGCTGTCTTATTCTACGCTTGAGATAGTAAACGTAATCGTCATACCCCTCTTCGTGCTTCACGTTGACATCTTCAACATCGCTCATAATCTAAACCCTCCTGTATATAACTATAAAGAAGAACCTTATTAACTTACCTATACACCCTCTTGTAAGTAGGAATTCTAAAGAGCTTATAAACTTTTGGTTTATGAATGCCCTTTCAAAAAACGTGAAACCTTCTCTATAGACAAACCGCCCATTTTGTCCTTGATTTTGGTCGATCACATATTAAAACGGAAAACTTCACATTCGAATTGTTCGAAAGGTTTAAGTAATCTTTTGTTATTATTTGTACTCGGACGTTTAGGGAGGTGGTATGATGGTGAAGGTAAGGTTTCTAGGGCATGCGGCATTTGAAATAGAAGGAGAAGGAAAAAGAATACTAATAGACCCATTTTTGACCGGGAACCCAAATGCAGCAGCAAAACCTGAGGACTTTGATAAGGTTGACCTTATTCTTGTGACCCACGCACATGGAGACCACCTCGGGGATGCAGTAAAGATAGCCCAGAGGACAGGAGCGAAGATAGTTGCAATGTACGACATAGCCAACTACCTCGTGGAGGGCAATAGGGGCATAACAACAGTAGGAATGAACTACGGCCCAACTGAGGTTGAAGGGGTCAAAATAATTCAAGTTCCGGCATGGCATTCAAGCAGCGACGGAAAATACAGCATTGGAAACGCCTGCGGATACATCATAGAACTTGAAGGAAAGAAAATCTACCACGCTGGAGACACCTATGTTTTCAAGGACATGGAGCTCTTTGCTGAACTCTATGGAATAGACCTTGCTCTACTTCCAATAGGGGGGCACTTCACGATGGGACCCAAAGAGGCGGCAAAGGCAGTTGAACTCCTCAAGCCGAAATACGTTATACCAATGCACTATGGAACTTTCCCACCAATAGCTAGGGATCCAGAAGAATTCAAAGAGCTTGTTGGGGACAAAGCAGAGGTCGTTATACTAAAACCAGGAGAAGTCTTTGAGCTTTGAAAAACCTTTTAAACTTTCTTTTTTAGCTTCAATGTGGTGAGTGTATTGAGGACTAAGTATATCGCATTAACAATCATTGCGGCCTTAATACTTGCCTCTTTCATAGCCATCCCGATTTATGCTCAGCAGGAAGAGAATAGACCTGAGTACGACCTAATAATAGTTAGAAACGATGACCTCATAGATTATATTACCGTTCAACCCTATGCGAGACTTCTTAATATTCCTGTTCTTCCCGTTAATCCCCAAAAGTTGGATGAAAAGACATGGGCTCAGCTTTATTCATACATCCAGTTAGGGTGGAAAAAAGTCCTGATAGTTGGGAACTCAAACGCGGTTAGCAAGGAAGTTGAGGACGAGCTCCTTAAGATGGGGTATAGCGTTACGAGGATAGGAGGGGATGTGAGGACTGAAACAGCGGAAAAATTAGCTGTTCACTTTTACCCTCAAGGGTCAAAAGCAGTGGTTCTGGCTAGTGCTTTGGATTACGGCTCTGCCCTTGCTGCATCAAAGTTTGCAATGGAATATACTCTACCACTCTTACTAACTTTAGAAAACGATCTCTCAGAGCACGCAATCGCGGGGTTAAACCATCTAAAGCCAAACCTTGTTATTCTGGTTGGAACAGGATTGAATGAGACTATTGAAGTAAAGCTGAAAAATATGGGATACGAAACCTACTGGCTCGGAAAGAACGTAGAAAAGCCTCCCGTGTCCCCTCCAGAAAAGCCATCTCCATACAGGTATTCTCTCATAGGTGCCATACTATCACTAGCAATTGCCCTCCCGATAACACTGTACTGGGCAAAGAAGAAATGGTATTCCCACAAGATCCCCGTGGAAGTGCTGACAGAAAAGGAAAGGATTGTTGTAAAAGCCCTAATAGAGCAGGGTGGAAAAGTAAAGCAAGAAGACCTCCCAGAGCTTACCGGCTACTCAAGACCAACAGTGAGCAGAATAATCCAAGAACTTGAAAAGAAGCAGCTGGTTGAGAGGGAGAAAATCGGCAAGACTTTTATTGTCAAGCTTGTGAAGGAAATAGACCTTAAGGAATAGAGGTCAGAAAGCCCTACCGCTCATCACATCTCAGCGTCCTGACTTTTCTTCATCCCCTAATATAAAGGAGGGAAAGAACAAAATCAGGCCTTTCTAAAGAGATGTCCATGGGATTTGTTTATATGCCTGATGTAATCCTTGCTCTTCCTAAAGACCATCCCGCATCTTGGACATCTAAGAAAGATCTCCCCGTCCCTGTCCTTGATTTTTATTGCCTTAAGCATCACCACTCTCCTCCACCCCCACGCTCTAATTTAGGTATTGATTTTTAAGCTTTATCCCCCTATTAAAGCCATATCCTGTTCCCTTTTACCTTCAAATAACCCATCTTCTGCAGTTCTTTTAATATATCTTCTATTGCTTCATCGTCAAAGTATATGTTTATCTTTTCTCTCCTCCCTTCTACGGTTAGAGGCTCATGCTCCAGGAGGGTTTCGATTAATTCCATTTTTGTATTCTTCTTTTCGGCTATTGTTAGTATTGTATTTGCCAGCACAGATTTTCCAATCCCCACGAACATTGCCTCAACTAAAGATTCCTCGGTAGCATATTCCTCCGCTATTTCCAAGGCCCTCTTTATCAGTTCTTCCTCAATCTCAAGGACTTCAACAAAGTACTTTCTCATAAGGGAGAGCTCAGTTGTAAGGGTTGCATCGAGCTTATCTTCTATTTCTTCCAGCACGTCTTCAAGCTCATCAATGTTAAACCTGAGCTCAATTTCAAGTTCATCAAGTTTGGGCTTTTTAACAAGCCTGAGCCTCTCTTCCCCCTCAACATATCCGTTCTCTATCAAGGCGGTTATGAGCGTTAGCTTGGGAATATTTACCTCATCAAAGAGCTCCTTAAATTCTTTCTCTTCTCCGACATTCCATTCATCCATAAGGGCATCAAAAGTTGCTCTTATTTCTTCGAGAGTATCCTCAAGTACTTCAATACCCTCAGATTTCCTAATCAGCTCACTGAACTTGTCTTTGATTACAATGAGGTGGTGAAGCTCCCATCCAAGCTCTTCCCGGGTTTTGTTCATTATCCCCTCTTTGCTGAGTTCCTTCGAAAGCTTCATCATATCCTCTTTACTAAGCACCTCAAATCTCACGTTTATCCACCAAAAATAGAAAAGGGTTCCCAAGTTATAAACCTTGAGCTTAGATAACTTTTACAATTCTCTCCGCCCAAGGAGAGATTCTAACCTTTATGTAGCCTTTAAGCCTCTCATCAACTTCCCTGTCTCCAGTATAAACCCTAATCGCCCCTTTAACTTTCGAAGGAGTTGCCACAACAATAATATTTTCCTTTGGTATATGCCTCAAAACTTCTGGAGAGAACTGCTGGTTGCCCCTACCAAAAAGAAAGTTCAAGCCCCCTACAACAGTCACAATGATTTTTGGATTTCTATGAATGTATTCCAGCAAATCTTTTTCTTGGGCGTCTTTCACGAGGAGTTTCGCTTTCCCGTTTTTTATCTCAACTATATCCACTCCTAAGAGTGTCCCGTCTATTCCAAGCATGTCTTTGAGCTTTTTTATCGTTGAGCCAGCTCCCAGAAAGTAAACCCCATCCTCAAGCTCCTCTAGAATGGCCTCCACTATAGCATCAAGTTCTTCCTCTTCATCAAGTGGGATAGTCTCCTTTGCCCCCTGTACAAGAGTCTCCACATAGGGAGTTAAGGCTTTTCCATAGGGCTTTGCTTTTACTTCATCGTGCCTGTATGCATTCTCATCGAGGTCGAGAATTTCCCTCTCCACAAGCCTTGCGTTTCCTTTTGCGAACGCAACAAGAAGTTTTGCAGCATCTTCTGGAGAGGTGGCAAAAACCCCTGAGAACATCTTAACTCCGGTTGGAATTCCAAGAATGGGCTTTTC
>LGET01000032.1 GCA_001507935.1 Thermococcales archaeon 44_46 | reverse complement strand
GATAAGCCCAAAAAATGGAGATGAGTGTAGAAGAGATTCGGAGTGTGCTGTCGGCGGATGTTCCGGAGAGGTCTGCACAACGAAAGATCTTGCAAGGGAGATAGTTACACCGTGTGTATATAAGGAGTGGTACGGGTGTTTGAGATTAACGAGCTGCGGCTGTTATAACGGCTTCTGCACATGGAAGCCTAATCCAGATTTTGAAAAATGCCTGAAAGAGCATGGCATTGATCCTTCCAAAGTTATTAAGCTCCCCCTTGCCGAAGTCTACATAGCCGACTATGGGAAAGAGAAGCCGAGTGAGGAAGACATTGGTGAGCTTAGAGAACTTTTTGAAGTGCTTGGTATCTCATGCGCTTTTGACAAGCTGCAGTTTAAATCCGGGACTATTGACACTCCAGTAGGGATTATAGATCCTTACTCCTTCAACTTCAGCGAAGCCCTTAGAGTAGAGCTCGAATGGCTGAGGGAGAACGGAATAATAGCGGTAGGTGATGAAGACATCTCGGCAATCGTGAAGGTTGCAGAGAGAGGCAAAGCGGGCTACAACTCCCACATAGGCTGGTATAGGAAAAACGGGGTCTACACGTGGATTCCCTACGATGAGAGCGACAATCCTCTCTTGCTCAGGTGTGTTGGAGAGCCTTTCAACGTAACGTTACCAAGCGGGAAGGCTGTTATCGGGTCATCAGACACTTCATCCACCCCTGGAAGCTCGAACACTACTTCACAGAGTACAGCTCAAAATGGAGTTTGCGGACCGGGAGCTTTTGTTGGACTTCTTCTCTTCCCCTTGCTCTTCAGGAGGAAGTGAGGTTTTTGGCTTTTATTTTTTCTATTGGGATCAAAACGTTTATTAGAACTTCAACCGAGAAAGTTTTGGTGAGTACACTATGAGATATTGGCTCTGTATAACCAACCGCGATAATTGGGAGGTCGTGAGAGAGAAAAAAGTTTGGGGTGTACCAAAGAGGCACAAAAACACTATCTCCAAAGTTAAACCTGGAGACAGGCTTGTAATTTATGTAAAGCAAGAGAGAAAGGACAAAGAAATCTTGGAACCCAAAATTGTTGGTATTTTTGAAGTAGTGAGTGAGCCCTATCAAGATTCAACCAAAATTTTCAAGTCACCACCACACCTTAACGAAACCTACCCCTTGAGGGTTAAAATTGAGCCCGTAAAGATTGGCGAAGTTGAGTTCAAGCCATTAATTCCAAAACTAAAGTTCATCACAAACAAGAAGAAGTGGAGCGGCCACCTGATGGGCAAGGCAATGAGGGAAATCCCGGAGGAAGACTATAAACTCATTGAAAGCTTGCTGTGAAGATTTTAGGTACAAAAAATCAAAAGAACTTCAGCTTTCCGGAATAAAGAGTATGCCTGCAACGATGTGTGTTTTAACTCCTTTTGTCCCTAATTCTTCTCTCTTTTGCTCTATTTCCTTCTTTCTCTGAGGGATTTGATATTTCACTACTAAGGCTTCGCAGGCTTTGATTATTTTGTCCGTAGCAATGTTTGGGTTGATTTCCCTCATAGCCCTTGCGAAAAGGTCATGATGTGCATACCCCCACTTAACTAGATCTATAATAGTGCTCAAATATATTCTTTCTGACTCATTTTTAGTTCTCTGCATTCTATTGTAGAGTTTGCTAAGAATCTTTTTTATGTTCCTTGGAACTTTGGGAGATTTTTTAAATGTCAGGCTACTGGCTTTTATAGTCCTAAGTTCATTAAACTCTTTTAGGGCTTTATCAGCGATTTCATAGTAAATATTCATTTCCCTGAACTCGTTGAATGGAGGAGTGTTAATATCAAGCCCTGTTATTTTCAAAAGCTCTTCAATAGGGGTATTCTGTCTAATCCAAGTATTGCCTTGTCTTCTGTATATAAAGTATTGTGAAATTATTCCATCACTACACACGAAGAAAGCATAGTACTCTTTTCCTCTGTATTTGACAACACTTCTCATTGAATACCTTCTCTTTAACTCCTCAAAGCGCTCATTGTTACGCTCCTTGAACTCCCTTACGAGTTTTTCGGCAAGCGTTGTTACGGAAAGGACATCCTTTTTTTCAAGCTCTTCAATTTTTCCGCCATAAATAATCTCGATTGCCGATGGGTTCCATTCCTCACTCTCTTCAAGAATCTTACCGTCAGCACCTAATGCATTGTTAAATTCTGCTATTCTTCTTCTGACTTTCTCGAGTAACCCGAGATTCTCTTCTAATTTTTTCTCTGGGAAGAAATTGTAGACATGGATAACATCATGTTCCGTTCCAATTCTGTCAACTCTACCAATCCTTTGGATCAATTTTATTGGAGTCCAGTGTAAATCGTAATTTATCACAATGTTTGCATCCTGTAAGTTAAGCCCTTCGCTGAGAATATCCGTTGAAATTAAAATGTCAATTTCGTTTTCTGTCTCATAATAATTTGATTTAGGAGCAAAACGTCTAATTTTGTCGAGTATTCCTTTTGTACTTGAACTTACAGCTTCAATTGAATATTCTTTACCGAAATACTCGTTTAGTCCCCTATATACCCATTGAACGGTTTCTTCGAATTCACTGAAAATTAGAATCTTTCTCCTTTCCTTTTTCATCAGCTTTTCTATAAGTTCAATCAATTTTGAAAGCTTTGGGTCTTCTTCGGGGCTCTTTTCGAGACGTTCTTTGAGGGGTCTGAGCGCTTGCTCCATTGCTTCAAGTTTCTTTAGATCATATTCTAAATCCTCGATTAGTTTCTCAAGGTTAAACGCTCCTGCCTTGTATGTTGGTTCCTTTATTCTTGTGTATTCGCTGATGAACTTTTCTATTTCTTTATCACTTAGTAAGTGGGCTTTTTTGCCATTAATTTTACCCAGTATAATCTCGTTAAACTCCTCTCCTGCGGGTATAAAACCTTGTTTAACAAAATTCAAGAAGTTCCTAGTCTTGATGATGTCCCTCTGAAGAGTTTGATACATTGAGTACCATGAGCTTTCCAGACGTTTCAGGTAAAGGATTCTTTCTAATCCTCTCAAATTTTTTCCGGCAGCGGATAAGTCCGTGTATGGGTTTTTGTCTTTAAATCGTGGTTTAACATATTCATGGAGTGCGAACCTTGCATATCTCATCGAATTTATACCCGCTAGGAACAGGGTGTAAATGTCGATAGGTTCGATATTCGAATGTTCGGAAATTGTCTTAATTAATTCTTTTGGAATTTTTTCAAGAGGATAAACCTCTGAAATTCTGTATTCAATAGTTTCCAGTTTTCTCTCTGGAAAGCAAAGCTTTTTGTTTCTGATTTTGATACACTTATCATTTTCCCCGTAAAGCTTCAGGATATCATGTCTAGTTCTTCTTACCATTATTTCCCTTAGAACATAGGAAGGGTGGACAGCTCCTTTCTCAATTGCATTAACTAACTCATCCCAAGTTTGAGGTGTTATTGGGAAAGGATGCTTCTTTTCAGGTATAAACAATTTGATTTGATTTATTATATCCCGGTACTGTTTTCTATAGGGTGTTGCCGTTAGGAGTATTACTCTTTTTCCAAGGAGAAGCTCTTGGAGATTTTTGTAGGACTTCGTGGAGGGATTGGTATAGTGGTGAGATTCGTCCACAAGAACTGTGTTCACGGTTTTTATGTAGTCCTGCATCTCCTTATATTTTTCTGCTGAGAGCTCTTTTCTTGGAAGCAACCCTGCCGAGAACACCTTTCCTTCAATGTTGTACATTCTCAATAGCTCTTCCCAGTACTTGACGAGCTCCGGAGGCGCTATAACTGCAACTTTGTTGTTTCTCCCATTTAACAAATCGAAGAGTGAAAAGTGCTCCAAAAGTGCCAACCCGATATAACTCTTTCCTAATCCGACGACGTCGCTTATTAGAACTCCTCTGTATTTGTTGATTATTGAGATTGCTCTCCTTACAGCATCCATCTGGAACTCGTAGAGAACTTCGGAAAGACCTCTAATCAGAAATCCGGTGTCTTTCTCTGCAATGTCCTTATAGAGCTCATAAAGACCCCTTATTAATACCTCATAGGGGGATGGAAAACTTCCAGGCTTTTGTCCCGCCCAGCTTCTTTTAATCACCTCAACTAGTTTTGGATTAAATGCTTCACTCTCTTCCCAAAGCCATTCGTACCACTCTCTCAAGCTCTCAAAATGAGTTGCAAATAGACCGGCATTCAGCTCTGTGTTCCCGTAAAACCCTGCGAGTGTGAAATTACTCGAGCCAACGAGACCTATCGGAGCAATTGACTCACTTTTCGGATAGAAAAGGCATGCTTTGGCGTGCATGAACTCTTTAACATAAACCTTGATCTCAATGTTTCCAGCTTCCAGCCAAGAGACGAGTTTGCTTAAAAATTTCTCATTCTCTTCAGTCTGTTCCATGAAGTTCGTGTTTTTTTCAAGATCTTCAGCTTGTTCGTCAAAATCTGACTTGAGTTTTTGGTTTCTTTCCTTGAGCTTCCTTAATGCTTCGAGAGAGTGGTAGACCATGCTGAGCTGTTCATAAGTTTCTCTATCTGTTTGGTTCCCGATCACTATTCTCATCTTTCCCCCTTGGGAGAAGAACTCATCAAGCTCCCTTTGGAGTTCTTTTAGCCCACTTATAAATAAGAATCCCACTGCAGCGTCTATCTGTTTGTAGTGTTGGGAGGTCAAGATTTCTTTTAAAACGTCGAGGAGCTTTACCCTTTGATTATCAACGAGACCGTATTTATTCAGGAGGCTAATTGCAAACATCTAGGTCACCTCAATGATACTTCTCTAACTTTCTCGGGTCTATCTTATCATTATTATTCCTTTCAATTCTTAAACCCAACTCTTTTGGAATCCTCCTGTAGTTTCCAAAATAGCGAAAGTTCGAGAGTTCAGATGGGCTTCTTTTGCTTCTGATTATTCTGTTGGATAAGTTTTGTTCTGGTAATCTTATCGTTGATCACGGATATTGTCGTGTAGTATTTGTGAGTTAATCTATTTAAAGCCAATGCCGTGAATAAAAACCAAAATACCAGTATCTTTGTTTTCCTAATTTCATTACTCAATGAAAGAACTCATAAATTATTAGGGGCTCTAAACAAGTTATATTTAGCTGTTATTCAAAACGGAACTTTTTTAAGCTTAGAGGCTAAACAAAAGATGGGGATATTTTATGGAGAACAATGAACTTATTAACATTCTCCAGTTGCTTGCAAAGGTTGAAGGTGAAAAACCAAAGCTCGATGATGAGTTAATCAACAAAGTCATCGAAAAAATCCTCGAATATAAACTAAAAGTTGCCGTTAGTGGAGATGGTCATCTTATGATATCCAATCCCGACAGCGAAGTGCTTCCAGTTCTTGAGGCGCTCGGTATTGGGGCAGAGGAGCAAGAACTCTATCTAGACGAGGCAATGCAGAGAATATTGAAGGCTTTGGGAAAGATGGTGTTCAGCGAAACGGAACCTGGGGATGATATAGAGAAGAAAATCTTCGAGAAATTCAACGTTCCCGAGCTTAGGGTAAAGGTCAAGCTCAAAAGGGTCTACACATTACCCATAGTTGACGTTATTGAATTTCATCCCGCGAGAATGAATGTGGATGGGAGAGAGTTAAAGTACTACTTGTTAAGAATTGAACATCTGGAGGATAAGGGTAAAAAGCCCACTGTACTTAACTTTGTTATGACGAGAAAAGATTTAGAGAAGCTTCACAGTGCCATAGAGGAGGTGCTCAGCAGTGGCGATGTCGATCAGGAGAGCTAATCAGTATCTTATAGGGACAGTTCAAGCCGGACAAAGAGTCTTCCACTATGAGAGTGGGCTAACGTTATCCTCAAAAGAGCCACAGGGGACTTCTGTTTTTGTATCGGAAGAAGTAATAAGCATGTTGGAGAACGCGCTTTTGGCGTCTTTATTAAACATAAGGAGAGCTATACAGACTCTTCACGAGATCCTCCCCCTTTTGCACCTTCAGGAAAACTGGAAAGAAAAGCTTAAAGTAGACTTTAAGTCACTCATTGAAACTCCTTTACCCTATAAGGGAGAGATAATAAGATACCTTCGGGAAACTCTTCCACAATGGTTGGAGCGGGAGGAAGTTAAAGAGATAAAAATAACTACTGGAACACCGGAGGATGGTATCAACCCCCATATCGTAATAATAGCGAAGTTTGTGGACTCCGAGAAAGCTCTCGACGTGTCGGAGGAGCTTGAGTACCAGCTTCTCTCGGCAGACCCCAGAGTGTCCAATAGAATACTCGTGTATTCCCTGTTTGAATGACGGTGAGGGCTTCATGTCAGGCTTTGACCCTAAGGGGTTCAAGTTGGTGGGGGACTATCTTAGTTCATTAAACGAAGGCTCTGACGTGCCTTTCCGTGAAGCTATCAACAGGACTGCTGTTGGGAGGTATTACTACTCTGCTTTTCTGCAATTGAGGGAAGTCCTAAAAGGGGAGTTAGAGAAGTATCCTCCTAGTCTCCGAAACAGAGATTTAAACGATTTTGTTGGTGAGCTTGAGGGTAAAAATCCGCATGCTCTTATTGTAGCATTTCTTGAGGTTCTCAAGGAAAAAATTAACGACGTAAGAATCAGACGCGCCCACAACTCTATGGTATATCTGAGGGCATTAAGAAATGCGGCTGACTACGACCTCCGAGAGAAGCCCGAAATCAAAACACCGAATGGTAAGGAGAATGTTAATTTTTCATCAAAGAACTGTGCTCTAGAAGCTAAGCGGAGATACTCTTTTGTGGAAAGCTTAATTAATGATAACAGTGAGAGCAATCTGCGGCATATCCTTAGGGTGTATAAGGCTGAAGTTGTTCAGTGTATTGAAGCGGTATTAAAAAGGAGAGGGTAGAGGGAGAGATTAACTAAAGCGGCATTCATTAAACTTCTGCCAGAATTCTTTGAACCCGTACTTGGCAGCTTTTTTGAAGCAACGTTTGTATTTTCTATCGATTCTAAGGGCATGGTTTATGATAACCAGGCCATGAGTGGTATTGAATTTCCCAAGTTGTTTGCCTAGCTCCTGACTGAACAGGTTTCTTTCCTTCCTGCTTTTCCTAATTTCTTCTGAGATGAGAGGGAGGTAGTCAACAATAGCCTCAACATCTGGAGTTTCATTTTCAAACATGGCGGCTAGCCCGTCTAGCAGTAACTTCTGGGTCTCGTCCAAATCAAGGGCTTTGATAATCATGCGTTCGTGCTTCTTAACAAGCTTCATGAGTTCGTGCATGCTCTTTGCTAGCTCCTGGTAGTCTTCTTCAAGCTGTCTGACTATCTCCTGGGCTTTCTCTTTGGGTTCGAATGGTGGTACGACTGTCGAGTAAATGAAGAGTGCCCCCAAAGGCATAAGAAACATCGTCCGCAAGTTTCTCAAGGTCGTTGCGGGCTTTATCGAGCTTTTTCTGGAAAATAAGTGCGAGAGATCTTTTATGATTCTTTTTCTTTTCCTCTTTTTTCCTCCACTTGATAAATTCACGAAGGATTCTGAACGCCTCGTACAGCTCAAGAGCCAGAGTAATATATGGGCGAAGATTGGCTGCAATAGTTGCTCCCGAGCCCGTAAAGACTCCAAATATCGCCTTATCGAGCTCGTTCATCTTTTTTCACCTTCTACGAGCCCACTTTAAATCTTTCTAAAATATCCTCTAATAGCCCTTTAACATCAGTAGGAACTTCACCCAGTTCAATCATTTTTTTGGCTATCTTTTTCCCGTGTTTTATTTTGTCATACATTTTTCGACAAAATTCATCATCTGATAATTTAGAAGAATCGAAATAAGGATCTTTCATTGCTCTGATTTTTGCAAGTTCCCTCCCAAGAATGAAGGGCACATCATCATAGGGGCCGATTTCGGAGCTTAAGTTAATACCAGCGTTAACGAAGGCTTCATTTATAGCATTTAAAGTAAACAAGTTCTCTACTGTTCTAACAATCTTTCCATTTTTCTTCCAGAAATGTACAGGGATGCCATAATTCTCAAATTTCTTTTTGAGTTCTTCCTTCTTAGGAGAGAGAGCAGAGCCCTCATTTTTCAAGTCTGAGTCTAAAATAACTGCTATGTTTGGATTTATCTTTGCTAAGATTTCGGGATCCTGATGCCCAATATTAGAGCCACCGATAGGGATAACGGCAATGTTATACTCATCCCAGTTGGGAAACAAGTTTTTTGCGAATATCTCCAATATTTCCCTATCTGAGGGGCCCTCTACAAAGATAATGCCATCAGTCAAAAACAGATCGCTGGGGGACATCCCAAGTTCTTCTAGGATTTCGCGATTTCCAGAGAACTTCCTTAACTTTGTCTCCCCGTTTTCTTTAACGAGTAAGTACGATTTAGAGAGATCGCCGGCATTAACAAAAACACTTGAATGAGTTGAAATAATCACCTGCCCCTCCCTGGCAAAGTCTTTGAGAATATTACATAACTTCTTTTGAGCTCCAACATGGAGATAAATTTCGGGCTCTTCGAATAGAAGTACGTACCCTTTCCCAATTTTTTGTTCCCGATAAATTTCCAGAAGAGAAAGAATGAAGTATCTCTGCATTCCACTTCCGCGATAAGTTATTGGAATTTCTTTCTTTGTGTATCTGTCCCTAACCTTAATGATTGGGGTAAATGCTTTTTCTAGTTTCAATTCTGGAACTTCAATTGTAACATCATCTATGTCGCTCCACATTTTTGAGAGTTCCCTTTTTAGATCCTTTCTAATGCTCCTAGTTTCTCTTTCTATTGCTTCAGTTAGGCGCTGTTTTAGATCCGCCACCGTCTCTGTTTTGGCTTTGTTTTGGCTTGTTTTTTCTATTATCGGAAACAGAAGCTTCGAGATTAACGTATCACGTCCAAATTTTAATTCATCTTCCACATTCTTGACTGCAGGGATTAGCAGAACCTTCGGGAAAATGCTTCTGATGTATTTAAGATTGTCTCCGCTGAGTTTTTTCGAGAAGTTTAGATAATACTTTCCCCGCGAATCGAACTTTCCATTGCTCCATTCAAATTTCTTGGATATTGAAATGATATCCCCACCATTGTAATCTTTGGGAAATTTTTCCTTTAACTTCTCCTTGAGCTCATCAGGAACTTCAAAAAACAAGGTAATTTCACAGGTGACCCTTTGCCCCTTATGGATGTCGTCTGGGGCTATGCTTTTATCATCCAAAACAATTTCAATAGCCCTTAGCAAATTAGACTTGCCGACGTCATTTTTTCCGATAAATGTTGTGAACTGGCCAAGTTCCAGATAATCAGCCTCCTCAGGGAATTTTTTATATGAACGATAGTTATCAACTTTAATTCCAACTAGCTTCAACTTCAGGTCAGCTTTCTCTGACATAATTTTCTCCTCCTTATGGTTAAAAAACACCCACGAGTCTAAGGGGAGTTGTTCTCTCATTGACCCACACCACATAGGGATAGTTCATACATCTTCTATAATACCAGCAACAGTTCCTATAAATGTCCCTGATTACCGTACAAGAGGGATGTCTGTATTTGTTCCGAACCCCTGCGGAGACTACCCAGAAAGCACTATTGATTAGATTACAAATTTTATTGTTCCAGTTTTTGTGCGAACCGTGATGGGGAACTAACGTTGCCACAGTATTTTTAATGACATTTCCAAGCCCAAAATGCTGAGAAATCTGGTCGAATTTGTAATTTAAGTCAACATCCCCCGTTAAGAACTGCACAAAATCAAATGATTTTACAAATCCTCGGGAATTTAGATATAATTCAAATTCACATGGCTCAAAATATGGTGCTAGTTGAGAATACCACCCGCCCCAGCGTGCTTTAAATGCAGGGAGATGCAGAACCATAAGTGAGGTGTTGTTGAAATTCCTCAACTCTTTGGACAGGCCCTTATAGCATTTTTTTAAAGCTTCTCTCTGGGATTTATCCCTAATGACATCTTTGATGATTTCACTGATGTTATTATTTTTATCATTGTTGATGTTTTTTTCGCCATAAGTTTTTTTTTAAGAGTTTTTTAAGATATCTACCTACACACAGCTTAAACTGGCCTAAGGTCTGGGAACTTACCCTATAATTGAAAAGCCTAAACATCCATATTGGGAATCCATTTAGGGTCACTCTTAAGGTGCCTGCGTGGCTTCTAACTTCGACAGTTCTTTGATTAATTTGTTGTGATGAGTTTCCTTCTGAATTAGTGATCTGCGACTGTGGGTTTTTATATGGCGACAAATTGTTCTCTATTTCAAACTTTCCTTCTCTTGGAGGTTCTGGAGGAAGTTCTGGAGGTTCTTCTTTGGAGAAGGGGCGCCACTCCCTCTCCGGCTCTTCTCCTCCAATTAAAATTACTTTTTTAACACCTCTTCCCAAAAGATACTCTACAGGATCTGCAAGGAATGAGTAGTACTCCTCTGATGCCTGTGGTGTCTCAAGTGCAACGATCAATCGTTCAATGGGTGTTAAATATGGAAGAATCACTGTACCAACCTTAGTTCTCTTCAGCAAGTGGGGAATACCGCTGGTATGATCTTTGTGTAAATGAGAGATTATCAAAAGATCAATGTAGTTGTTACCTCGAAAACATCGAAATTCTCGATCAATTGCCTTCTTAACTAGGCTCTCTTTTTCAGACCCACAATCGTAAACAAAATTAAAAGAAGCATTTCCGTACTCCAGCTTTCCAGTATAAAACAGCCCCTGGCCTACATTGTGGAACTTAAACTCAGCCCTAAGCCCCCTCATAATTCCACCCCTCACCCCTTCCCTTTCTTCGAAAACGTTTTCGCTTTCACAAGCCTCGCCTTCACGAGCTCAACAACGGCCCTGTAAACCTCCAGCTGTTCCTCCTCGGTTAAGCCAAGCGCCTCAAAGATAACCCTGTCAAGCTCCCTCCTGTCCGGCATGACCTTGTCGAGGGATACCTCATCAGGGTTGATGTTGCTGAAGTCCTTGTTGGGCTTCGGAAGGCCGAGCTCCTCGAAAATGGACTTGATTTCGCGGTTTGCCATCTTTTCAAAGGCTTGGAGGAGTTCCCTCTGTTGAGTTGTACCTAAATGATCCACAGCCACAACTAACAAGTTTCTCCACTCCGGCCCGTACAATGTCAAAACTCCTTCTCCCATGTTCTTACGTCCAAACAATTCAATCAGTAGTGCCGTGACCGTGGAATTTAGTACCGCAGCCAAGAACTCTTCTTGTCTGCTGGGTATGTCTGTGAGATAGTAGAATGTATGATCAGTGGGATAATAATGGGGATTGTATGGACTGTCAAATCTTTTGTCAAAAAATTGTCTTATTAAAATCTGGGGCTTGTCCATTAGAGGCACTTCATACCAATATCTTCTGCCTTTTATGGTGGGCCTATCGGGATATTTCCTTAATTCTCCCCATTTTATGTATTCAATGGTGTGAATTCTATTCTTGCTTTCTAATTCTGGGATAGAGAGGGATGCCGTGAAAAGTTTAAACCGCAAGTCGGATTCTTGGACTATTACATGTTTTATCTCCTGTGGACTCTTAACAACGGGCTTCAAAAACTCCTCCTCGATGTAGCCTTCCCAGCCCGCTTTATTTCTGACGGCAATTAATCCTTCCTCTGGTTTGTGAACTCTTCCACAAATCTTGCACACAGGCCACTTTATTGGATTCTTGATTGGTTCCAAATAGAAGAACTCATTTGCTCCTGTTTTAATACCAAATCTTACATCTGCAATGTTCCCCAGCCTCACTAACTTATTCTTACCTTTATCCAGAATCACGTAGAATATCCTCGGCGCCCTGATTAATATTCCTCCCCACTTCATGCCCTCGTATTCTCCAGAAATGTTGTAAGTCCCCAGAAGGGGATTCCTCGTACCGATCTCAAAACCGCCCATCTTAGCTAACTCAACACTTCTAATGCTCCTGATCCTGATATCATCGTCCTCATAGCTGTAAACTTTCCCGCC
>LGET01000031.1 GCA_001507935.1 Thermococcales archaeon 44_46 | reverse complement strand
GGCGATAATATTTACGATCTCTATCATAGCAGTCACCTCCTAAAAGGTTCTTAGTTTAAAATTTAAAACACTAAATTAATATATAAACATTACCTCTAAAAGTGAAATTTCAAAGGAAACTCAAAGCTTTGGCATTTCCTTTATATGGACGTCCATCTGTGGGAATGGTATTTCGATGTCCTCTCTTCTGTAGGCTTCGTAGATACCCTTAGTTAGATCGCCCTTGACAGCCCAATAGTCTTCAGTCTTAGCCCAAGCACGAAGCTGCAGGTTTATTGATGAATCTCCCAAGCCAGTTATGACAACGGCCGGCTCTGGCTCTTTCAGAACTTTCGGGTGGTTTTTCATGAGGTCCATTGCCACTTTTATGGCCTTGTCGAGGTCAGTGCCGTATGCGACGCCAACGTTAACATCAACCCTGCGCGTTGGCATTCTGGTGTAGTTTGTTATAACATTCCCCCAGACTAATTTGTTCGGTATCGTTATGAGAACGTTGTCCGCTGTCAGTAGCTCGGTACTCATCACTCCAACGGCCTCCACCTTTCCCGTCTGACCCGCTATAGTTACAACGTCGCCCTTGTCAAAGGGTCTCAAGGCAGCGAGCCAAACTCCAGCCGCAAGATTTGTGAGAGTGTCCTGCATTCCAAAGCCGAGTATCAAGCCTATGACCGCGGAAAGTCCCAGTACTACGGAACCGACATTCACTCCAAGTGCCCTAACTGCCAGTAATATCACTACCACATAAAGGAGGGCGCTAAGAAACCTCGCAAGGAACTCAATGACTAAACCGGGAAGCTTTGTCTTTTGTAAGCCTCTTTTGAAGGAGGCCACGATTATTTTGGCGACTACAAAGCCCACTATCAGGACTATTACAGCGGTGATTATCTGCAAAGGAGTAATCTCGACGTAAGGTAGGGGCTTGTCTAAAATTACCATGCTTTCATCCTCCTTAGGTTTTGTCATATTATTAGTATATTCAACTTAAAAATCTTACCAAAAAATACTAAAATTTTTGATCAGATTTTTGAAGATATTAGCATTGGTTAACATTTTAGATATCTGAAAAGACGCTATGTAGTTGTCATTAACCTTTATAGCACTGAAGAGGACTGATTGCCATTATTAAAGGGAGATTACCTCATTTTTGGATGATTAGTTTTCAATCGTTCAAAAGTTTTGGATATTCGGCAAATCATATAATGTTAGGCGAACCGAAAAATTTATATAATCAAACCTATTTAGTTTCTAATAGAAATAACATATGAGGTGATGGAAAATGGTAGTTATTGGAGAAAAGTTCCCAGAGGTTGTGGTAAAGACTACCCATGGAGTGATAAAACTTCCAGACCACTTTGCCGAGCAGGGGAAGTGGTTCCTACTCTTCAGCCACCCTGCAGACTTCACTCCAGTTTGTACGACAGAGTTCTATGCTCTTCAGAAGAGGATAGATAAGTTCAGAGAGCTTGGTGTTGAGCCAATTGGACTGAGCGTTGACCAAGTCTTCAGCCACCTTAAGTGGATTGAATGGATAAAGGAGAAACTTGGCGAAGAGATAACTTTCCCCGTTATAGCTGACGACCGCGGTGAGCTCGCCGACAAGCTTGGCATGATTCCAAGTGGTGCAACAATAACCGCCAGAGCCGTTTTTGTAGTTGATGATAAGGGTGTCATAAGGGCAATAGTTTACTATCCAGCGGAGGTCGGCAGAGACTGGGATGAGATACTTAGGCTCGTTAAGGCCCTCAAGATCAGCACAGAGAAAGGAGTAGCTTTACCCCACAAGTGGCCTAACAACGAACTCATAGGTGACCGTGTTATAGTTCCACCTGCTGCCACCGTCGATGAAATCAAGGAACGCGAAGAGGCCAAAGCAAAAGGAGAAATCGAGTGCTACGATTGGTGGTTCTGCCACAAGAAGCTCGAGTGAGCTTTTCTCTTTTCTTCCCCTTTATTGACTCTCTATGTAGAGGCCGAATGGGACCTTGGTATCGCATCCTCCAACGTGGTAAGTATAAGTGCTAACGCCAAGATAAACATCTTCTGGAGCATTTTGCCCGGGAGATACTTCTGCCCCATAATTCATAATACCCCAAAAACCACGAAGGGGCTTGACGAAGCGTAATCGATCCCAATGCTCAATCCCGCGGCCCATGGAGGAACTGTGCCCCCACTCATGGCAACCGCAAGTGCCCCTATTGGAACCCCGATTCCAAAATTCGTGAAGCATGAACCCAAAGTATTTGAGACCAGTATGCCAAGGGGCTCTGAGTCTCCGGGGTTAAGGGTAGTTGCATACCTCATGTCGAGCCCATGATACGTCCAGTACATAATAGAGGAGTCAGACAACTCATATTTGCTTCCCCCAATAATTTCTTTTCCACTTGTTTCGACGTCACTGATTCCCTCTCGAATCCTTTCTTTCTCAGTTGGTACGCAATTATTAAGGCTGGCAGTACAATAGTACTCTTTTTCGTGTAGGTGAATAGGCTTGGCTTTGATGTATATGTAGCCTTTTTCATTTGGGCGCAATAGCAAACCCCAAGCAAACTCATACTTGTTTTGTAGAGTGTAAAACTCGTTTCCATAGATGTCTAAAGTTGGAGTTTCTGTTCCCGAGATCTTGAAACCGTAAGCTATGGTAACCCCAAACCTAGTGGTGTACGTCGATGTAGTGTCAATCCATGCATTAACTGTTCCTGAATAAGAGCCTTTATTATCCACGATTAGGACGGGTACTTCGAGGTAGTTTAAAGGCCTCCAAGAAAGATTCCAATCAATTTTCCAATAATAAAATTGTCTATTGGATCCCAAAGGAGTTAAAGTACTACCTTGGGTGGTTGAGTTGCCAACTTCTGTGCCCTCTGAGGGAAGAAGCGGAGACGGCGGAAGTCTATGGATATCTATCTTTACAACCCTTTTGAAACCCTTTAATAGGTCAGCGCTGCTGCAACCGATGGTGGCAAATCCCCTATAAACCTTTCCGTTTTCATAGTCCAGAACCCAAACGGAAATCGCCAGCGAGGAAGTGGTGCCTTCGGGATACTCCTTTTTCCAGACTTCGAGGACGTATTGGAGATTTTCATCAGAGAGCGGGATTTTGACGGTGTTCCCGGAATCCCAGAACTTTAGAAGGCTCGGCTTTCTTAGACTTCCATAAAAAATAGTGCGATAGACTTCTGGCGTGGGTACCAGGGCCTCTATCTGAACCTGCACCTCAACGTTCTTTGATACCTTCGTGAGAGGTCTGCCGGTTTCATCAACCAACACAAGCCGAACCGCCGGAGACTGAGAAGTAACTGTATATATTTGTATAAATCCAATAAGTAGAAATATTACAAAGAATGCTAAAATAATCTTCTTTGACATCATAGTAGTCACCATTTAATTTTTGTGTATTAAACTACTTAAAGTCTTTTTGAAAGTGGTAAGGGAGCGCCACTATATTGTTCATTTTTTGTGATTTAGCTTCACCGAAGAAAATTATATAAACCTAATTCACAAACCTTATTATGACGAAAGTCGAACTTTATAGGAAGGGATGGGACATGGTTGAGTTCAAAGAAGAGGTCTCTATTGTTTTGGGTGGTGCGGCTGGTCAGGGAGTTCAGACCGTCGAAGAAATCCTCACAAGGGTCTTGAAGCTCTCTGGCTACAACGTCTATGCAACAAAAGAGTACATGTCAAGGGTTAGGGGAGGTATAAACACCACCGAAATCAGAGTTTCATCAAAAAAAGTGAGGGCATTTGTAAAGAGAATTGATATTTTAATACCGTTTCAGCGTGGAGTTCTCCCCTGGGTGGAAAAGAGGCTTACAGAGAACACTGTTGTCCTAGGTGAGAGGGAAAACGTTGAAGAAGAATACCTGAGCAAAATAAAATTCGTCGAGGTTCCCTTAAATGACCTGGCAAAAGAAGTCGGCAGTTCATTGTATCTTAATACGATAGCTGCTGGCATAGTCGTTGGACTCTTCCACGGGGACTTTGAAGTGCTCGCAGAATACCTCAGAAAAAGATTCGGAAGCAAAGGTGAGGGGGTTGTAGCTAAGAACATTGAGGCGGCTAAAAAAGGTTACGAACTTGGAGTAAAACTATGCGAAGAAGGTACGATTGGAATTGAAGTTAGAAAGAATGAAAGCGTTAAGAACGAAATCCTTCTAAGTGGAACTGAAGCCGTAGCTTTGGGTGCAGTTGCGGGAGGAATGAACTTCCTGAGCTTTTATCCAATGAGTCCCTCCACTGGTGTTGCAGTCTTCTCTGCCCAGCATGCAGAGGACTTTGAAATAGTGGTGGAGCAAGTAGAAGATGAGATAGCTGCGATAAACATGGCCTTAGGAGCTTGGTTTGCGGGTGCAAGGGGGATGGTAACTACCTCAGGCGGTGGATTTGCCCTAATGACCGAGGCCATAAGTTTAGCTGGAATGGCTGAGAACCCAATCGTAGTGCACTTAGCTCAAAGACCTGGACCCGCGACTGGATTGCCCACTAGAACAATGCAGGGAGACCTAAATCTAGCTCTCTACGCTGGACATGGTGAATTCCCCCGCATAATATTGGCTCCGGGAAGCATTGAGGAGGCTTTCTACCTCACGGCCGAGGCCTTTAACTTAGCCGACAAGTATCAAGTCCCAGTTATAATTCTCACGGACCAGTATTTTGTCGACACCTATTATAACATTCCAGAGATCGATCTCGACAAAATTAAGGTGGAAAAGCACATTATCGAAATGGAAAATGATTACAAGAGGTACAAGCTGACCGATGATGGCATTTCACCGAGAGGTATACCTGGGTATGGAGAAGGCGTGATAATAGCCAACGGAAACGAGCACGATGAATATGGTGACATCACGGAAGATGAAGAGCTTTCGAAACTGATGCAGGAGAAGAGAGCAATAAAGAAACTCGAGACGATAAGGAAAAACGCCATGATGCCAGAGCTCATTGGAAGGGACGATGCAAAATACATGATTATTGCATGGGGTTCAACTTATCATGTAATAAGAGAGGCCTTTGAAATCCTCAATAGGGACGATGTTGCATTCCTGCACTTTAAGTGGCTTTATCCTCTGCCCGAGGGGGTCAAAGAGCTGTTGAAAGGTAAGATACTAATATGTATAGAGCAAAACGTCACCGGACAGTTCGCGGAGCTTTTGAGGAAAGAATTGGGAGTAGATGTCCATCATAAGGTTTTGAAATATGATGGCAGACCTTTCTCGGTTGAAGAGGTTCTTGAAGCTCTTAAGGGGGTGTTAGAATGATTTCCCCAATGCTTTTTGAACCGAATAGGCCCGGAAGTAGAGATGTAGCCTGGTGCCCAGGATGTGGGAACTTTGGTATTAGGAACATTCTAAAGTCCGCCTTTGCAGAACTCAACTTGAAACCCCAAGATATAGTGATAATAAGCGGAATTGGTCAGGCTGCAAAAATGCCCCACTACTTAAACGTTAACGGCTATCACACACTCCATGGGAGAGCTATTCCAATAGCTACTGCCGTAAAAGCGGCAAATCCAAACCTAACGGTAATTGCCGAGGGTGGAGATGGAGACATGTATGCCGAAGGTGGCAATCATCTACTTCATGCCATAAGAAGGAATCCAAACATAACTGTCCTCATCCATGACAACCAGATTTATGGGTTGACGAAGGGCCAAGCTTCCCCAACTACTATTGTAGGAATGAAAACTCCTACCCAACCTTGGGGAGTTTTTGAGGAGCCTTTGAATCCAATAGCTCTGGCAATAGCTTTAGATGCGTCTTTTGTGGCAAGGACTTTCATGGGATACTTCAAGGAGAGCGTGGAGATCATAAAGAAAGCCATTCAGCATAAAGGACTGGCCATAGTTGATATCTTCCACCCATGTGTGAGTTTCAACAAAGTAAACACTTACGAGTGGTACAGGGAGCATACTTACTGGATGAAGGATCACGATCCCTACGACAGGGAAGAGGCTTTTAAGAGGGCAATAGAAAGCGATCCTCTTCCGTTAGGAATATTCTACATCCACGAAAAGCCAGTTTTTGAGGAAGAGGTTGCAGCTTATAAAAAGGACAAGACACCACTGTGGCAGAGAGAGCCAAGACTTGAAGAGATTAGGAAAATTCTAGGAGCCAAAAGAGCTTTTTAATTTTATAATTTTTCGGGGTGAGGAATTTGAAAGTTGGTGAAGAGGCTCCTGACTTTGTGTTGAAGGATCAAGAAGGAAAAGAGTTTAGGCTTTCGGACTTTAGAGGAAAGAAAGTTTTGCTGTCTTTCCATCCACTGGCATGGACAAGCGTTTGCGAAAAACAAATGAAAGCTCTTGAAGAGAACTACGAACGTTTTGAGGCCCTTAACGTAGTTCCAGTCGGCATAAGCGTTGATCCCGTACCGACCAAAAAGGCCTGGGCAGAACACATAGGGCTTAAGAAGCTCAGAATTCTGAGCGATTTCTGGCCTCATGGTGAGGTCGCAAGGCTTTACGGGCTCTTCCGCGAAAAGGAGGGCTTTTCAGAGAGAGCAAATGTTCTCATAGACGAGGAAGGAAAAGTGGCCTTTTTCAAGGTTTACCCAATAAGGGAGCTCCCAGACTTGGAAGAAATTTTTGAGTTCCTGAAAGGCTAATGCCCTTTATTTTTTAGAGCAAAAAGCGTTGGTTACTCCCCATTTTAGAATTCCCAATTTTGTCCACAACTTTTAGTTAGGAAAACTTTATTTAAGTCTTCGCACCAAATAATTTCGGTGATAGAAATGCCGATGATTAGAGTTGAAAAAATCCTTGAGGAGCCAGAACTTTATATATTGAGAATTGATGACGATCAGATAAAATACTTTGAAGCTACTTGGGACATACCAGAAGGCATAACTTACAACGCCTACCTCATGAAAACAGGGGACGCAGTTATTCTTTTTGATGCTTGGAAAACCGATTACACAGAACAATTTCTTGAAACTCTCTCCAAGATAGTTGATCCGAAAGATATAACCCACATAATAGTTCACCACACTGAACCAGACCACAGCGGAGCTTTGCCGAAGGTGCTTGAGGCCAATGGTTACAAAGCTCTTGTAATTGGTACTAGCTTCGCCAAGCGCTTCATGGAGGGCTTTTACGGAGAGAAAATTGTCGAAAACTTCCATGCAATAACAGATGGTGAAGAACTTCAAATCGGAGGAAGGACCTTCCGCTTCATCACGGTGCCATGGCTGCACTGGCCGGATACAATGATAACCTATGTGGTAGAGGACAAGCTGATATTCTCTTGCGATGCAGGAGGAGGCTATGGAATTCCAGAAACGATCGACGACAGCGATGAGAAAGTCGTCGAGGAGTATCTCCCCCACGTGACTAAGTACATAGTAACCGTCATCGGCCACTACCACAAGTATATAGTCGAGAATATCAAGAAGCTCAAGGGGCTAGGAATAATTGAGGAGGCAAAGATGATACTTCCCGGACACGGCCTTATCTGGAGAAAAGATCCGTTGAGAATTTTCAAACACTACGAAGACGTTGGAGCTGGAAAGGCTAAGAAAGGCAAGATCCTTGTTATCTACGACTCAATGTATGGTTTCGTTGAGAGGAGAATGAAGATCGTCATAGATGAGCTCAAGAAACACGGCTACAACCCGGTGGTTTATAGATTCACTGATAAGGAAGCACCGGCCGTTAGCGATATATTGGGTGAAGTTCCAGACAGCGAGGGAATAGTCATTGGGGTCTCAACCTACGAGGCTGGCATACACCCCAGGATAAGATACACCCTTTATGAGATGTTAGACAAAGCCAACTACGAAAAGCCCATCCTCGTCGTCGGCGCCTTTGGATGGGCCGGTGTTGCCGGCAAGGAGATTGAACATTTGATAACACGCAGTAAGTTCGACCACGTCGATACCGTCGAGAGCCGCGGTATGCCGAGAACTGAGGATGAAGAGAGGATCAAAGAGGCCGTGAGAAACCTTATTGCCCGACTTTCTTGAATTTTTCTTTTAAAAGGCTTAAACATCAGAGTGGTTATGGATGGCAATAGGCCTGTTGGTATTGAACCTGTGAAATGTTTACTGGGACTAGAAGCAAAGGAATTAGAGAACTAGTAAAAAGACTTTAACTAAGGCGTTCTTTCGTATTTATTTTTATTTTTGGTGATTTCGGTTTAAAGATGGAATTCAAAACGGCAAACCTTAAATATACCCATGAGAACTCCTAAATAGGTGTTTATTTATGGAGGAAAATATTGTTATAAGACTGGAAACCCTCTCTGAAAAGGAGATTCTAGGTTATGCAATAGCATCTGAAGAAGATGCTAAGAATTTCTATCTTAAACTTGGGGAGGGAAAAGGAGAACTTATAGAGAACTTCTTTAAAGAACTCGCAAAGGCGGAAGAATCCCATAAGACGCTTTTACTTAATTTGCATAAAAAACTCTTTGGGGATATAAACTACATCACTCCTAAGGAGATTCCTTTCTTTGAGAGTACTGTTAACGTGGTAACAGTGGGATCGATGATCGAAGCTATGGAAACTGCATTACTAAATGAAAAGGTGGCCGAAAGAGTCTACAATCTCCTTGCTAAAAGATTGCCAGAGCACAAGGCCCTTTTTGAGTTCTTGGCCACTCAAGAAAGAGCCCACTACAACTCAATTAAAGTGCATAAGGAATATTTCGAGGATATTACAAGAGGAAAGCCCGAGTATGTTGATGTGCCGGTGCATGTGCTCTTCAACCAAGTGGAGATTTACTATAAGCCAAGAGTTCTGTAAAGGAGAGGCTTATGAGAATTGTTATAATTGGCAACGGGTCAGGGGGAGTCGAATTAGCCAATCAGACTTCTTCAGAACATGAGGTAACGATAGTTGAACTTGAGAATGTTCTGTATTACAGCAAACCCATGTTAAGTCATTACATAGCAGGGTTTATTGACAAGAAAAAGCTCTTTCCTTATTCTTTTGACTGGTATGAAAAGAAGGGAATAACCCTGAATCTGGGAGTAAAAGCTGAGGTAATAGACAGGGCTAGGAAAAAGTTGATAACAAGCGACGGCGAGATCCCTTATGATATCTTAGTCATAGCTACTGGTGCTAGGCCAAGAGAGCCTATTTTTGAGGGTAAAGAGTTTGTGCAAACCCTTAGGACGCTTCAAGACGCTGAAAAAATTAAAGAACAAATAGAAAAATACGAAGATGCCTTAATACTAGGAGGGGGATTCATAGGTCTTGAACTTGCGGGGAATCTTGCGAAAGCTGGTTATAAAGTGAAGGTTGTTCACAGAGGAGACACTCTTCTTGGGCTTGATGAAGAGCTGACAAAGGTCATAATGGAGAAGCTCAGAAACAATGGAGTGGAATTCTATCTCAACGCAAATGTTTTAAAAGCAGATGAAAACGGTGTTTTTACGGATAAGGGACATGTAAATGGCAAAGTCAAGATATGTGCCTTTGGGATCATACCAAACAAGGAAATAGCAATTAAGAGTGGCATTCATGCTGGAAGAGGCATACTGGTTGATGATCATTTTAGAACTTCGGCCGAAGATGTGTATGCCATTGGAGATTGCGCCGAATACAGTGGGGTGATCTGCGGTACTGCAAAAGCTGCTATGGAACATGCTAGAGTTCTTGCTAATATTTTGAGAGGTAAAGAAGATAGATACGACTTTGAATTCCGCTCAACGGTTTTTAAATTTGGCGATTTTCCAATTGCACTTATAGGAAAAACAAAGGGCGAAGGGAGATGGCTTGATGAAAACACAAAGGTTTTTCTTGAAGGGGAGAAAGTCGTTGGAGCCGTTGTCATTGAAGACATAAGAAAAGCAACAACGCTGGAAAGAAAAGTAAAGGCAAGGGTTAGTGTAAATGAACTATAGCGTTCTTATTTCTCTTTTATAAATATCGAAGAGAAAGCCTTTTATATTTTGATTTCGAAATTAATAATGCTATTCCGGGGTGATAGATATGGTGGTTGAAAGGAAAATGACAAAGAAGTTTCTTGAAGAGGCGTATGCGGGAGAAAGCATGGCACACATGAGATACCTGATTTTTGCAGATGTTGCTGAAAAAGAGGGGTTCCCCAATATAGCAAAGCTCTTCAGAGCAATAGCTTTTGCTGAGCTTGTACATGCTAGAAACCACTATCAAGCACTTGGCAATGTTAAAGATACCCCAAGCAATCTTCAAGTAGCAATAGATGGTGAGACTTTTGAAGTGGAAGAGATGTATCCAGCTTACAAAGCTGTTGCAGAACTTCAAAATGAGAAAGAGGCTGTTAGGAGCACACATTATGCCCTAGAAGCTGAAAAAATCCATGCAGAGCTTTACAAGAAGGCAAAAGAACTTGCTGAACAGAAAAAGGATATAGAAATTAAAAAGGTCTACATATGCCCAGTTTGTGGTTACACAGCAGTTGATGAAGCCCCAGAGTATTGCCCAGTTTGTGGTGCTCCAAAAGAAAAGTTCGTAGTATTCGAGTAGTCCTTTCATTTTTTGCTCTATTTGGTTTGGAGCACAAACTTTATAAGGTTGGTTTGATAATATTAGGGTGGTGGAAACATGGCAAAGTGGAAATGTATGGTTTGTGGATACATCTATGATGAGGAAGCTGGAGATCCCGAGAGTGGAGTTGCTCCAGGAACGAGGTTTGAGGAGATCCCGGATGACTGGGTATGCCCGCTCTGCGGTGCGCCAAAGGACATGTTTGAGAAAATAGAAGATTGAGGTGGTCGAGATGATTGGTGAAACCATAAGGAGTGGGGACTGGAAAGGAGAAAAACACGTCCCCGTTATAGAGTACGAAAAAGAAGGAGACCTAGTTAAGGTTAAGGTTCAAGTGGGCAAAGAAATCCCACATCCAAACACCACAGAGCATCACATCAAATACATAGAGCTTTACTTCTTACCGGAAGGGGAGAACTTTGTTTATCAGATCGGACGGGCAGATTTCACAGCCCATGGAGAGTCCACGAAGGGCCCTAACATGAGTGATATATACACAGAGCCCGTGGCCTACTTTGTATTTAAGACCGCCAAGAAGGGCAAGCTTTATGCCTTAAGCTACTGCAACATTCACGGCCTCTGGGAGAATGAGGTTCAGCTCGAGTGATTCTTTCATAATTTTCTTTTCTGTGCTTATACCCAGTAATTTTTTCTACTGGAAGTTTAATGGGGTGGAGATTTTGAAGAGCATAAAGAAAAGAAGTTTTTCTTGGAAATGATTTTCAGTATACCTCAAAATCTGTAAAAATTTGCCGGAAGGTTTATTTACTTTGCTTCCTAATTATTAAGGTAAAAACTTGGATGATGGAAGCATGGTAAGTGTTTATCAAATTCTTATGAGCATATGTGGATTGTTAACCTTTATGGGGATTTTCCTTACTTGGAACATCTCAAGAAAGATTGAGAGCTTCTTTTTAGGGTATAGAAAGCTCTCTTGGTGTATCCTTTTTGGGGGTATATTGACTTCACTCGGTTTTATCGCAACAATGTTTGAAGTTCATCAGGCGATTATAAGTTTTGCAATCCTCTTGGGGCCTGTTTTAATAGCTTACTCCCTTTCGGAAAGCGGACTTGTTAAGGCAACATGGACAATGCTTTTACAGGTTGGGGTTGTAGCTGGAAGTGCAATTTTTGTAAGGAATAGCTTCTACACCGTTGAGTTGGCTTCTTCAGTGGCTATTGTGCTTCTTATTAATGCTATATCGGGCTACGTTAGAACCCCTGAAAGGTATAAGAGACTTGCAGAGATATCATCTTGGACTTTTGTGGGATTTATCTGGCTTAATCTTTTTGTTGGAGAAATCGCTCCGGTAATGTATCTCTTTTCTATGACCCTGTGGATTTACACTCTCGTGAGACTCCATTACCTGGCAGTGGAGAGACTTGGTAATTTTAACAAAGAGTTTTTATATTCACATTAGTAGTTTGTAATTGAAACCTTTATTTAATGGAAAGATTTTAGTATGAGGGAGCCCT
>LGET01000030.1 GCA_001507935.1 Thermococcales archaeon 44_46 | reverse complement strand
CCTGTTTTTAAGTGATATGTTATTTTAAAGCAAAACTCCATAAGTAGTTGTTTAACATCCAAAAATCCCAAGGAAAGAGCTTTTTAGATTGGGGAGCAAGAGGCGAAAGGTGGTATACATGCATCCAGAGGGGTTCTTGGAAGTCATTACCGGACCGATGTTTGCGGGAAAGACGAGTGAGCTCATAAAAAGAATCGAGAGGCAGATGTTCGCAAAGAGAACTGCTGCTCTTTTTAAGCCTTCAATAGACAACCGCTACAGCGAGGATAAGGTCGTGGCACATAACGGACTAAGCTACGAGGCCTTTGTGGTGCCCACAACAGAGGAAGGGGTTGAGATGATATACCAGAAAACCAAAGAAGAGGGGTTCGAGGTCATAGGCGTGGATGAAGTTCAGTTCTTTCCGATGTCAATTGTCGAAACACTAAACAGGCTCGCCGATGAAGGTGTTTATGTTATTGCAAGCGGCTTAAACCTTGATTTTAAGGGGGAGCCCTTTGAGGTTACAAAGGAGCTTCTGGCAAGGGCTGACAACATAGTTTACCTAACCGCAATATGCACTGTCTGCGGAAGGGAAGCCACGAGGACACAAAGGCTTATAAATGGAAAACCAGCCCCCAGGGACTCACCGAGGATACTGGTTGGTGGAACGGAAGCTTATGAGGCAAGATGCAGAAGGCACCACGTGGTACTATGAAATCCGGGAAATTCCCAGCTCGCCTTGATGTTGTTATTTCATCTTTTTCTCTAGCTCAAGACGCAGGATTCTTGATTTCTTTGTTGCAGCATCTACAGCCTTCATAAGTGCATTCCTTATCCTGCTGTCTTCAAGCTCAAAAATGCCATCTATTGTTGTCCCTCCGGGAGTTATCACCATATCTCTGATCTGAGCGGGGTGTAAATCTAATTCCAAAAGAAGTTTTGCTGTCCCCAAAAGGGTCTGTGCACTCGCCAATATTGCAACATCTCTTGGCAGTCCTACTCTTAATCCTCCGTACATAAGGGCTTCCAGAAATACAGAGACATAGGCAGGCCCAGAACCACTTAAACCTGTTATTGCATCCATGTACTCTTCTTCGACCCTAACACACATTCCAAAGGTTTTGAAAATGTCTTCTATAATTCTTATTTCATTCTCATCCAGATTCCTCGTAGCATAAGCCGTGAAGGACTCTCCGACGAGAACTGCTATGTTTGGCATAGCCCTCACAAACTTGGCATCAGCAAGACTTTCTAGAGTTTCCAATGAGATTGCAGCGGCAAGAGAAATAACGATCTTCCCTTTAATATCCTCCCTGATCTCATCCAAGACCCTTTTGATTTTATTTGGTTTTACTGCAATTATAACAATGTCAGCAACTTTTGCCGCATATCTGTTATCATTGGTTATTTTGACTCCGTACTCCTCCAGCCACTTTATTTTTTCTATTTTTCTTCTTGTTGCGATCACTTCATATTTTTCTGAAAGAGCCTTTGCAACTGCACTTCCAATAGTTCCGGCCCCAATAACAGCCACTTTCATACCAATCCCCCCAAATACTAAACAACATCAAAGCTTATTTCCAAAAGTTCCTTAGCCTTCCTAAACCTGACTTTCCTAATTTTTATCTCCCCAATTTCCCCGGTGGTTTTCGTATGCTCTTTGTTACATGCATTGATGTTCCAGCCTTCAATAACCACAACCTTAAGGGTTCTAACTTCTTCTGGGATAGGGAAGAGGTCGTACATGTCCTCGCCAAACCTTCTTTCCGCTTCTTCCCTCGGGAGCTCATATACTTTTATGGGGACGTTTTCCCTGATTTTCTCATTTGCACGCCCCTCTATCTCTTTAATTTCTTCTTCGCTTGGTTTTCTGTTGAATTTAACAGTTAATCTTCCATGGCTCCCACTAACGTAGACGCTTGCAGTCCACTTAGCCCCTTCTCCCAAAACCTTCACCACGGCACCTTTGAGCACGTGAAGGGCTGTATGGGTTTTGACTTCCATCTCAACCACCTCAAATTATTCCCTTCCGATAAGCAAGCTCAGCATTTAAAATCGAGCATCCAGCGGCTCCTCTAATAAGGTTATGTCCTAAGATAACATATTTAAACATTTTTTCATTAATTTTCCCCAGTTTTCCAACTGTAACGCCCATTCCCTTGCCTAATTCCCTGTGGAGCTTTGGCTGAGGGATTTCTTTATACACAATTGGCTTTGCATATGAAGGAAGCTTAAGGTTTTTTAATGGATCAAAAGATTCAAAAACTCTTCTAAGCTCTTCAACGGTTGTGTCTTGGCCAAGCTCGACAAAAACCGCTTCTGTATGACCGTGAGATATTGGAACCCTTGTTGTAATAGCGGATATTTCAAAATCAAGACCGAGGATTTTCCTTGATTCGTTCTCAATTTTCCACTCCTCTTTTTCAATGTATGGAATTACGTTATCAAAGATCTGCAGAGCTGATAAACCTTTAAATCCTGCCCCGCTTATTGCTTGCATTGTTACCACATTCACTTTTTTGAGCCCAAATTCTGAAAGAACCTTAAGCGAGAGCACCAGTATTGCAGTTGAACAATTGGGGTTTGTGACTATAAACCCCTCCCAGCCCCTTTGCTCTTGTTGAACTTCAATAAGCTTTAGCTGACCTCCATTGACTTCTGGAACTATAATAGGTACATCCTCTTCATATCTATGGGATGAGGCGTTGCTAAACACAGGGGTTTTCTCAGCTAGCTTTTCTTCAACTTCACCCGCTATTGAAGATGGAAGGGCTGAAAAAACCAAATCCACATCTGGATCCTTTAAGAAATCTCCCAACCCCTCCACTTCCATCTCTCCAATATCACCACTAGGCCATTCTACAATATCTCTGTATTTCTTTCCCTTTGATCTTTCTGAAGCTACTAAGCGCTCTATTTTAAACCAAGGGTGATTCTCTAAGAGTCCCACAAACATCTGGCCAACTAATCCCGTGGCGCCCAAAATCGCAACATCCATTAAAGAACCTCCCTAAAAGCACTCAACGTTGGTTCTATAGGCTCTGGCAGGGAAAAGTTTTCAATTATTATGTTTGGGTCTTTCAGCCCATGTCCCGTTGTAATTAAAACATAGCTCTCATCTGAATTAATCAGGTCAAGCTCTTTCAACTTAACTAAACCAGCCAAGGAAGATGCCGATGCCGGTTCAACGAAAATTCCTTCTTTTGATGCGAGAAGTTTTTGGGCCCTAAGAATCTCCTCATCACTAACACTCTCAAAGAATCCCTTTGACTCTTCGGCAGCAAGCCAGGCCTTTCTCCAATTAGCAGGATTCCCAATCCTTATTGCTGTAGCCACTGTATCTGGCTTTTCTTCGGGTTTAAACTCCTTTTTCTCTTTCCAAGCTTTTGCCAAGGGTGATGCTCCTTCGGCTTGGATTCCAATCATCCTTGGCAATTCATCGATAAATCCTGCTTGGAATAATTCTTTAAAGCCTTTCCAGATGGCTGAAATGTTACCAGCGTTTCCTACGGGTAGGATTATATTGTCTGGAACAAACCCCAGCTGATCAAAAATCTCAAAAGCTATAGTCTTTTGGCCTTCTAACCGGAAGGGATTTATTGAGTTAAGCATGTAAACTCCAAGTTCTCTACTGGCCTTAACAACAACCCTCAAAGCATCATCAAAGTTCCCTTTAACCGGAACAACTTTTGCACCATATACTATCGCTTGAGCCAGTTTTCCCAGTGCAATTTTTCCACTTGGAACAAGGACATAACTTTTTATCCCTGCTTTTGCTGAATAAGCGGCTAAAGAAGCCGAAGTGTTGCCCGTTGAGGCGCAAATGACTTTATCCATGCCAAGTTCCAAAGCTTTGCTAACACCAACAGTCATTCCCCTATCCTTAAAAGAGCCTGTTGGATTTGCACCTTCATTTTTGACGTAAAGTTCTACTATTCCCAGCTCTTTTTGAAGATTTTCCAGACGATACAGAGGTGTTCCCCCTTCATTGAGAGAAACTCTCCTTTCAACAGGAATAAAGCTCTCATACTTCCACAATGTTATGTTCCTCCCATCAAAGACGTTTTTAACTTTGCCCAAATCAATGACTACCTCCAGCAGACCTCCGCAGTCACATCTATACCTAACTTCATTTTCTCCATACTCTTTTCCACATTCTATACATCTGAGCATTTTGCTCCACCTCCTACTTTTGTTATAAAATACTCTGCCCTAATCCCTTCACTCTCAAAGGCCTCAACCATTGACTTTCCAATGTTGCGCAAATCTTCTCCCAAAGCAAACATGGCCGGTCCAGAACCGGATAAAGAAACCCCATAAGCTCCACTCTCCAAAGCTGCTTTTCTGACTTTATCAAACCAAGGTATGAGAGGCTTTCTGTATGGAATAACCAAATAGTCATCCAGGAGCCTTCCAACTGTCTCCAAATCTCCCTCCTTCAGTGCTGAAATCAAAGCACTTGCTAGGGCCAAGTTCTTAACAGCGTCACCTAGTGGAATATCTCTTGGTAAAACAGATCTTGCTTTCCTTGTGCTAACCTCAACCTCTGGAAGAACCACGACGAGTTCAAAGTCAACATCAAGCTTAAACACCTCAAGATAGTGTAGAGATTTTAAAATTGTAAAGCCACCAAACAGAGCTGGAACCACGTTATCCCCATGGGCACTACCAGATGCTGCTTTTTCTCCCTCAAGGGCAGCTTTTATTATGAGATTCTTATCTCGAACCCCAAGGGCATTTGCCACAGCCAGTGCCCCGCCGATAGCTGAAGCCCCAGAGCTTCCAAGTCCACTTTTAGGCCTTATTCCCTTTTTTAATTTCATGTTAAATCCCATTTCCACATTAAGCATCTTCAAGAGAGCAAGGGCAGATATTGAAGCAACGTTCTTCTCAGGATCACTTGGCACGTCAAATCCTTCAACCTCTAATGTTACCTCATCACTTTCTTTGAAGACTATTACATCCACAGGCTTGGCAAGACATAAACCAAAGACATCAAATCCCGGCCCAAAGTTCGCTATTGTTGCTGGAGCTAGAACTTTCACCAAAAATCACCTCATGAACTTCATTCAAAACATCCTCAAGCTCAGCCTTATCAACCATAAAACACGTGTATTCTTCTTTTTGTTCAACAACTGGGTAGGGCACACTACAAGAAGCTCCAATCACTCCAATCTTTGCTTTTTCCCCAATAATCCTGTAGGTAATTAGTGGTATTTTAAGGGTAAAATCTGAAACTAGTGTGCCTAATCTCCATTCGTTTGTCCTTCCAAAGATCAATGGAACCCTATTTTTTACAGGCTCGATAGCTCGTTCGTGTAGAGCTTTTAACCCAAGTTTTGAAGCAATTAAAGCTTCATCATACGACACAAACGGGATAACTTTAGCATTTTTGACTATTCTTGGATCAGCCGTATAGATTCCTTTCACGTCACTCATGATCAAAACTGCTCTGGCATTCAAGAGACGCCCTAAAACTGAGGCCGTGTAATCACTTCCCCCTCTCCCAAGTGTTGTCCTAAGGCTATTGAACTTCCCTAGAAATCCTGTCACAACAGGTACCTTGCCCGCTTTTAATAACTCCTCGAGCATCCAAAGATTATTCTTTGTTTTTTCCAGATTCACTTCAGCATTCCCAAAGTTTCCGTTTGTTTCTACCAAATAGAAGGCATCAATTGGAGCACTCTCTATACCCCTCTCGTTTAGTGTGCTTGAAAAGAGTTTAACTGATAGTCTTTCGCCGAAGGAGAAGACATGATCTGTGTATGCCTTCTTACTTGGGAAAGCTCTTTCATTTTTCAGCACAAACCTAAGTTCCTTGAGTTCCTCCTCGATGTCTATATTGACGCCAAATTTCTCAGCCGCAGCCAAGTGTATGTTCGTAAACTCCTCTAGAAGCTCCGGGCTTTTCCTTTCTGCAAGCTCCAACAAAAGGTCTGTAACTCCTTTAAGTGCGGACAAAACGACAACAACTTCACTTTTTTCCTCCCAGAATTTCTGGACAAACTCTAAGGCATCTTCAAAAGAGTCCCTAATCGAACTTCCTCCAAATTTAACTACTATTCTGGAGAGTTTGTAAATCACCCATTTTAGCTCACCTTACTCCCGAAAGTTTAGATTACCTATATAGTTTTTTCGAAGAAAAAGTTGCCATTTTGTCAAAATTACATTCAGTTCCCCTATTAGGGCCCCATAAAATTCAAAAAATCAAGCAAAAAACAGAACAGAATTCCAATTATTAAAGAATAACAGCAATAATTATTGAGTTAACGTTCGTTCTTGTTGGACCCGTTATAAGTAGGGCTTTTGCTCTCTTCAAAGCCTCGTAAGCGTTGTGCCCCTTTAAGTATTCCTCGACATCTATGCCATCTTTTTTAAGGACTTCCAGAGTGTAGCTGTCCACCAATCCACCGGCGGCATCCGTTGGGCCGTCAGTTCCATCTGTATCCATGGCCAAAACCGCAACTCCCCTGAGGTTCGCTATCTTCCTTGCCACGCTTAGAGCAAACTCCTGGTTCGGCCCGCCGAGGCCAGCTTCGCCCTCTATTGTCACAGTCGTCTCCCCACCTGCTATCAAAACACACGGCTTCTCAAAGGGTCTGCTCCGGTGGTAAATCTCCTCAATAATCGAACCAAAAGCCACCGCCACTTCCCTCGCTTCCCCCTCCAGCGTCGTTGTGAGAATATGAGCATTAAGCCCGAGCTCTCTGGCTTTTCTCTCTGCTGCTTCACACGCCAAGGCGTTGCTCGCTATAAGGAAGTTGTGGACGTTGAGAAGGTCTTCTTTTAGGGTTTCCTCGACTTTTCCCTCAAGGCCGAGTTCTATGTGCCTTTTCACGCTTTCGGGAAGCTCGTCCCATAGGTCGTAGAGCTTTAATATTCTATAGGCGTCCTGAAACGTCGTCGGGTCTTTAACCGTCGGTCCAGAGGCGATTGCCTCTAGGGGGTCGCCCACGACGTCGGAGAGGATTAGGCTTATTAAAGTTCCCTTAACCAGTTTCGCCAGCTTACCCCCTTTAACCTTCGAGATGTGCTTTCTGACCGTGTTTATCTCGTAGATCTTGGCCCCGCTCTTGAGAAGGAGCTCGTTGGTTTTCATCTTGTCCTCAAAGCTTATCCCGTCTTCAGGCAGCATGAAGAGGGCACTCCCGCCGCCGGAGATGAGAACGAGGAGTATGTCTTCTTCACCAACCTTTTTAGCAAGCTCCACCCCAAGTTGGGCTCCTCTTACAGATTTCTCATCCGGGACAGGATGTCCGGCTTCAATAACTTTAATCCTCTTCAGGGGCAGTGAATAGCCGTATTTGGTAACCGCAACTCCCTCGGCAATTTTTTCTCCCAAGAGCTCTTCAACAGCTTTTGCCATGGAGCATGCAGCCTTTCCAAATGCCAGAACGTAAATCTTCCCTTTTATTGGAAACTCATTTCCTTCAACGATGAGCTTGCCGTCCTCAACTTTTAGGGCTCTTTTTACTGCTTCATACGGGTCTGCGCTTTTTACGGCTTCCTCCATGAGTGCAAGGGCAATTTCTTTGGCCTTCACATCTCCATGAGAGAGAAGTTCATCTCGATTCATCATGTAAATCACCACCGTAGAGTATTAACGCAGAGCAAGATATAAGGGTTAGGGAGACATCAGAAGAACCCTAAGAAGGGGATCTTCTATCCAATATCTTCCTCCTTCCGAACGTATGAACCCTGCTTTTTCAAGAGTGTCTAGATACTTGTAGATGTGCTGAATTCTCCTAGGTGCCTTTTCTTCCTTCTCAAGCTCTCTATAAACCTCCGCCCCCCTAAGTGCGCTGGGATATGCATTAGCGAGGACTCTAAGCACCTCAACATAAATGGGGCTACTGTAAACGTTCAAGAAAGCTTCCAAATCCTTTTTCCACTCATCAAGGGCATATTTTCTGCTCTCTTCCAGTGCCCTTGGAAGAGCTTTTTCTACAGCAACTCCCCTCCTTACAAGGTTTGTTACAGTTAATCCATAATAAGAAACAAAGCCTGGAACGCCTCCAAGCTCCCTTACAGCCCTTTCAAGTTCGAGCTCATTTTTTACATTAAGATCATAGGTTTCAAAACCTCTTCTCAAAAATTCTACGCCCTCCATCACGCTCCAGCGCGGGAGTGTAAATATCTCGGCCGAGCGCATAAAGTTTGGCTTACTGGCATCGGGATTCAAATACTCCATAAGTAGACCGGGCATTGAGCCTGTAAAAATCAGGGATATGTTCGGATAACTGTCCGTTATCTCCTGAAGTAAACCACGAAAATCCAAATTTTTCAATCTAGCAAGCACCTGAGCTTCGTCAAAAATAAGGAGTCCTCTTGCCGAGTTTTGAGACAGCACCCTTACAAGAGTAGAAAAGTCAGAAGTAAACTCCTCTATGCTTGTCTTCCTAACTTCGACAGAAATTCCGCGAAGGGAAAGGGCGTAGCTCTTACTCATGGTTATAAGTCTTAGAGATGTTCTTTTTGGCTCTATGTCGGATATCGAAATAGCCCTAGCACCAATGAAGCGAGAAAAGTTGAAGTAGATGTAGTGATGGTTTCTTCGTTTTGTGAACTTTTCAGCGATCACATTAACAACGCTCGTCTTTCCTACACGCCTCGGGCCCAAGAGAACAGAAATATTCCCTCTCAGAACTGCTTGAAAAAGTTTTTCAGCTGTATTTCTATGCCCTCCTCCCCAAAGGCACTCCTCCTCCATAATAGGTCTAGTGCTGAAAAAGTTTTTACATACCATGTAATTTACACCCTATGTAAATTACGTTCTATGTAATAAAAATCTTTCGATAAGAACCTTACCTCAAATTTTATCATTCCACAATTATCTCAACAATCACTTCCTGCCCCGGATTTTTCAGCTTCTCCACGAGTTCCCTTTTAATGTCCTTCGCTGCCTTGTTTGCCCTTATTGCAAGGGTTCTCCCATCAACGTAGTCGCTCTTTCTTATCACCATAGAAACCTCACTTTCAAAGCTCAGCCTCTCATCTCCAAGTGCCTCAAGCTCATCAACAATATCATCAACAATTATCCTTATTTTTATTTTTCTGCCTTTTTTCAGGGCTTCTTTTAACTCATCACTTAGGTCTCTAAGAGCTTTGTTGGCTTTTATGCATATTATGCAGTCTCCCCTTGGCGTTAGGTAATCCTCCTTCGTTATTTCCAGCGTTGAGCGGTGGGTTGCCTTTACGTTTTCATGCCCGTAGCAGATGATGGTTTCCTTAACCATGTAAAAACCTTTAAAGGGAAGCTTTATAAATTTGGCTGGGAAAAGTTTAAAACAGCCTCACTTGATTTGGGTGTGGAAATTAAGATTATCGGAGGGATGATGGATGGGAAACATTAAGCAAGGTTTCATTAAGAGAACTGCGAGGGAGCTCTTCAACAGATACCCAAACGAGTTCACAAGGGACTTCGAACACAACAAAAAGAAGGTTGAGGAGCTAACAAACGTCACAAGCAAGACTCTCAGAAACAGAATAGCTGGCTACATAACAAGGCTTGTAAGGCTTAAGGAAGAAGGAAAAATGCTCTAAACCAGCTCTCTCTTTATCCTTTTTAGTTCCTCGATGATTTCTTTTGGGAGAATCCCTTCGAATTCTTTCAAGAGGTCGTCAAACTGTTCATCACTTTCTTTAGCAATCCTGCGCATAAGGTTCTTTATGTAAGTCTCGGTAAGCATTCTGACTTCCTCAAGCTCGCTCTTGATTCTCATGTGCTCTTCTATTTTCTGTTCTATCTCACTTAGGAAGTCAGAAAGCTCCTTGATCTTTTCTTCCACTGGAGCTTGAGACTTTATGAGCTGCCTTATCTCCTCGTATTCCCTCGTCTGTCTGGGCATTTTGGGCTCGTACATCTCCGTGCCAAAGGAATACGGCGTGAGGAGAACCTCCAATCTAATGCCCCTCTTTATTTGATAATACTTCCTGGGCCTGCCCCTTGGAATCTTCTCTACCCTTCCCTCGATTAAACCAGCGTTTTCAAGGATTCTAAGGTGCTCAAGGATGGCCTTTTGCCCCACTCCCAGCTCCTTCGAGAGCTCGCTTACGAAGTATGGCCGTTTGGTCAGTAACAGTAATATTCTCCTTCTCGTCTCGTTTCCAAGGACATCAAGCAGTCTCCCGTGCTCCTCCATGCACTCTCACCCCCGGATGATCGTGATATGTGTTCTCTAACTTAAGGTAAATAAAAAACCTACTTAAATCTTTTGGTTTTATCTACCCAAAATTACTTTAAGTTGAAAGACAGAATATTATCTTGGTGAATCTATATGAAAGTCATTGGAAACATTCACCTTGTTGATGAAACTTTTGCAAACGTCTATCTAATAGAAAGGGGAGAAAAACTCCTCCTTATAGATGCCGGCCTTCCAGGAGAGTATGAGAAAGTCTTGAGGTACGTAGAAAAGCTTGGCTACGTTCCAGAGGACGTGGAGATAATAATAGTGACCCACGCTCATTATGACCACGTGGGCTCTTTAAAAGACCTTAAAGATGCGACCGGTGCAGTGGTTGCGGCCCATAAGGATGAAGTGCCTTATTTGAAGGGAGAGAAAACATACAGAAGAGAAATCGAGCCGGTTGATGTGGAGATAGAGCTGAACGACGGAGATGAGATCGAGGGGCTTAGAGTTATTCATTCTCCCGGTCATACTCCCGGAAGCATTTGTTTGCTCGACCTGGAAACAAAAGCCCTCTTTGTGGGAGATTTGGTTAGGGAAGAGAACGGGAAGCTGGAGGAGATTCCGCACCACTACTCCCTCGACCCAATGAAGAATAGGGAAGCCATAAAGAGGCTTTTGGACGTTGACTTTGTGCATTTACTCCCAAGCCACGGGAAGCCGATCTTGAACGAAGGAAAGGAGAAGTTGAGGGAGCTTGTGGGGAGGCTTTGATTGGAATATTCAATTTCAATATTCATTGCATGCATGAAAATTATATATACCCCCTAACATAAAAACAGAATAACAAAGGACAATATTAATGAGGGGGTTTTCTTATGGATCCGCTAGTCAAGATAATCGAAGAGAAACTTAGAGGCCTTAATCCCAAAATGGAAACCGAAGAAGCAATACGCCTTTTTAGGGATATATTCACCGATACATGGGGTTTTAATTATGCTGATGAACTCATTCCTAAAAATGAGCTGAACGAATTCGTAGGAAGGCACACCGAGATTATCAAGATTATTGCAAAAACGAACCCTCCAGAAGGGGAGAGTTTCTACATTGTCTATGCCAAAAGCAGAAGCGATACCGTAAAGTACAGACAGAGGCTTGTTAAAGACTTGCTCGATTTCACTTATTCTCTGGACTTGGAGTTTGCAAACTTTCTTCTTGTTCTCGATTATTCCAATTATTGGAAGCTTGTTGTTCCAATCTACAGAAGAGAACTTGAAAACGCCAAGCTCAACATTTATGTAATTGACCCGGAAGAGGGGAAATTTAGAACCCTTGTGGGAAACTTAGCCATTGTTGCCCAGGAGCTTAAAAACCTCTACGAAACATCAAAGAAACACCCTCCAGCTGCTCAGATAAAAGCCATTATAGACGAATACATGCAGGTTAAGCCCCTCACGGAGGAGTTTTTCAAAGAGTATAAGGAGTACTACTATAAGCTCAAAGGTGAAATAAAGAGGCTTTATGGAAAAAGGCTTGAGGAGGCCTACAGAGGAGAATTACCAAAAGAGATATTCGTTGAGAGAGCCGCCAAGACTTTTGCCCACACGTTCTTTAACAGGCTGATGTTTGTTTATTTCCTCCAAAAGAAGGGATGGATTGTTGAAGCTAAAAAAGACATATTAAGAAAAGATTTACTGGAAATCATTTCACCCAACATAAAGAATTTCATTAAGTGGATGTATAGGGAGAAGGAGGAATATGGTGGTGAGTTTTACAAAGACTACCTTAGAGTCCTATTCCTCTACGCAATGAACACCCCAAGAAGCGAACGAAGAGATATCGATGAAATCCGAAATATCCCTTCATCCACTGTTAGAGATATATTTACCTATGGAGTCCCGTACTTCAACGGCGGTCTTTTCAACCATGTCAGGGTAGAGAGCGTTGACCTAGACAAAATAATAACATCAACCCTAGTTCCCACCATCTGTGAAGTTGTATAATCTGTCCAGATTCACGGCCAGAATCGCCCCTAAAATCCTGACAACCAACCCCCTC
>LGET01000029.1 GCA_001507935.1 Thermococcales archaeon 44_46 | reverse complement strand
TTGGGGTAATGTGTTATGGTCTGAAAATCCTCCTCAGAGTCAAATACTGTTTAAATAACAGGGGGTGAAACTAAACACGCCCCGGTTAAAAACTACAAAAACGCTACTTGTGCCGCCTTATGAATTCCCCAATGTCCGTAATGTTTTTAATGAACTTCTTTTCGCTCTTTGGGTTTATAATGCCGAGTCCGAGGATTAAACCCTCTTCATTTAGGATAACAAGCTTTTTGCTCCCCTGCCAGTTATACTCCTTGACCCCTTTTTTCGGCACGTCTTTACCGGTTGTGAAAAGAAACGCAGTTTTTGGCTTTAGAACCGCATAGTTCTTCTTAATATCCACAAAATAGAAGAACTCAATGTTTGGATAGAATTTTTCAACAAGGTTTTTGTCAACTTTTATTGTACCCACAAAGGTCCCAAATGCGTAGGGCTTTACCTTTAGGTTTTCTATTTCTCTCCAAACTTCCTCGTTTACCGCATAGACATCCCTAAACTTTCCCTCAACTATTCCAAAGAACTCGTGTTTTAACTCCCCAAACTTTTCGGCTTCCTTCATTATTAAATCAAACTCCCAAGAGGAAGCCCTTCTGTATCTAAGTTCCATTGTTTTCACCGCTCAAAAGACTGTTTAAGCCCCCCAAATCAGTTTTTTCAAATTCTTCATGAAACCTCACACCAAGTTCTGCTACTTTCTTCCTCGTTATAACCTCTTTTCCTTCACCAATCCCTGGACAGCTCTCATCATAGTAGAGCCACAGCTTTTCTTCATTATATTCAAAGGGCTCCTCACCCTCAATGCCAAGCGGCTTGTAGGACACCATAAACGGGTAGATCTGACAAATTAAGGGGTTGTAATCGTGGATTTTACATCTTCCTGTCTCTGGATCGTGGAAAACACACCCAAGATCCCATTCCCTATAGGCCAAAACAAAGCGTATTTTCCCTTCTTCTGCAGTTAAAAGGATAAAATCCTGGGGATCATGCCCCCTTCTCATTATGTTCTTTATGTCATGCAAAGTTAGGTAGATAAACCTCCCCCTACAACAGTCTAAGCAGAATTTGCACTCAAACCTCACATCGCTTTTCAATGGTTTTGGCTTGAATCTCACTTTTTAATCCCTCATAAAAAGCTCTTCCCGAAACTTTTAAATCTCTCGGAATAGAAAACAAATGTATGAAAGCGCGTTCTATCATAGGGATAATCTTGGCAGTTCTCATGGTCATGTGTATAAGCCCTTCTCAGGCAAAACTCAAGGGATTCCAGTTCTCGGAAGTCCCGAATGTTAAATCTCTTTTTGGAAGGTATGAGGACATCATCGGGAATGAAACAATAACCCTTGAGATAGCTTTTGACGGCTGGAACGCCACAATTGAAGGAGTCCAAGAGATCGAGCTTTTCCTAAGCTCTCCGAGTACAATACCCCTCCTCTTTGAGAACTCATCAATCTTAAAATTCGAGGCTGAGGAAATTGAAGTTCGCGGCGCAAAGGCCAATATAACAGCATTTTATGACGGCAGATACGGTCTTTTGCTACTGGATATAAAGCCTATTGAAAATACCCAGCGGATTAAAATTTCCTATACCTCAAAATATCAACCTCTTTTTGACGTTAACATGAGGGATATAATCGATTGGCACATTAAGTCAACCAAGAACTCCTTTTATCTTCCACCCGAGGCTTATATGGTGCTTTCGAAGGTGGAGGGAAATTTAATGGTTAAAGTTTCCTCCCACCCATCTAACTACACCCTCGCAGGTCTTTCAAAGCTTCCAAATGATAAATACAAGCCGCTTCTTCCGGAGGGAGATACTTTCCACACAGATGGCGGGAGATTTTACATTCTTTTGGGGAAGTGGAGCACCCATGAGAGATCAATTGAAATAGATGGCAGAAGTGTAAGGGTCATAGCACTAACAGACGAGGGAGAGTGGGTTGTTGACGAGCTTGCAAAAATTCTGAAAGTGTATTCCTCCTATCTGATCCCATATCCCTACAATGAGTTCGTTTACATCAGAATCAAAGGGCATAGAAGTGAAATTGAAGGATTTGGGCTCTATGGAGGGGCAGCAGGGACTCAATTTGAAAACCTCATTCCCCATGAAGTTGCCCACAACTGGTTTGGAATATATGCGGAGCTTGGACTTTTGGATGAGTCCCTCGCAACATACACGTCATTTCTCTACAAACCGACGCTTGAACAAGCGGACTACTGGGAAGGAATATGCCTCAGCTCGAGGGATAGAACACCGATAGTTGAGATTAACGCTGTCACAAGGAGGCACCAAACCAACCTATATCAAAGGGGTGGCTTTATTTTCCGCTCTCTACAGTTTGTTGTTGGAAACGAAACCTTTTTCCAAGGGCTTAGGGAGCTCCTTGAGATTTGCCACGCTAAGGACTGCAGGGAAACTGAGAAAACGTTAACTCTGATTAAGGAAATCTATGAAAACCTAACCGAGCAAGATTTAGACTGGTTCTTTAGGGAGTGGTTTTATAGGGCAGACTACCCGAACTTCACGGTTTCAAGCTTAAAACTCCTTCAAAAGGATTCAAACTACATTTTAAGGCTCAATATAAGTGAAGAGAACGGCTTTGCAATGCCCCTTGAAGTGAGGATTGTTACGTCAGTGGAGAACATAACGAAGAGAATCTTCGTGAACGGCTCATCTGTTTTAGAAGTTGAGAGCAAGGGAAGGCCCACAGTGATAATTCTTGATCCAAATGACCGGGTATCCAATGTTAACGGCTCCTCCTATAGGGCTAACTGGGAAAAGCTTACATTTGAGAGAATCGAGAGAGAAGAGGAGGAAATAGAAGGAGTTAAGATAGCTGTGAACTGACTCAAGTGTTCAAATGTGCATCAAACTCTTTGCTTTTCACAAAGTTTGCATAGCCCTTGTCAAGCCTCTTGCTCACATATGGGCCGTCCTTTCTGTAGCCAAACTTTCTGTAGTATTCCCTAACGCCGACACCGCTTATAATGAGCATCTTCTTTACGTCGAATTCTTCCCTCACTATTCTCTCCGCCTCAGCTAAGAGCTCCCTTCCGTAACCTCTGTGCTGCCACTCGTACTTCGGCTTTCCTCCTATAGGCACGAGCGGGCCGTATACGTGGAGCTCCCTAACTATTGCTGATGGACAGCAGTTTATTTCCTTCCTGTGGGCTTTTTCACTTGGGATTCTAAGCCTGATGAAGCCGATTAGAATGTCGTTCTTCACATCTTCAAAGCTCAGGAATACCTCATGTCCCTCGCTTGCTTTATAATCCTCCCTTAGCAATTTGATGTGCTCAACCTCTGGCTGAACCCCAAACTTCTGCATCTGGTGTCCAACTTCCCTAAAGCGAATCTCTCTCGGCCTTATGCCCCTCTTTATGAGCTCATTGAACACCAACTGGCCTAAATTGGAGTGTTTTACTCCAGCTTCAACAAGCTGAACTGGGATATCCCTCTGTATTCTCATTACTCTGACCCACTTTGGCAGTATCTTGTAAACTTCAACTAGCAGTTCAACGGCTTCTTCAGTAGTGTAGGGTCTATATTTCCCTTCCTTATACCATCTGTAGAGGAGCGTATCCTTTGTGACCAGAGTGGGGTAAATTTTGAGCATATCAGGCCTGAAGCGCTCATCTTCAAAGATTATCTGGAAGGCCTTTAAGTCTCTTTCAAAGTTGCTCCCCGGAAGACCCGGCATCATATGGTAGTTTATCTTAAGACCAGCATCTTTAAGGAGTTGTGTGGCCCTTACCGTATCCTCAACGGTGTGCCCCCTCTTTACCCTCTCATAGATGAAGTTGAAGACCGTCTGAACTCCAAGCTCTACTCTCGTTGTGCCAAGCTTAAGCATTCTATCGATTTGTCTTTCCATAGCCCAATCTGGCCTTGTTTCAAGAGTTAGCCCCACCATTCTGACCTTTGCCTTCTCGTTCTTCCTCTGCTCTTCCTCGAGATAATAGTACGGTTTTCTGTGAGTTTTCTCCCAGGCCTTTTTGAAGAATGGGTCTTCGTCAATCTCTCCAAAAAGAACTGCCTTTCTAATTTTCTCTTCAAGGTTTTCGATGTCCTTGAAGTAAGGGAAATCGTTCATGGCTTTGAAGGCCTCTTTTATGAACCACTCCTGGTAATCCAAATCCACAGCGGGGAAAGTTCCTCCCTGTATAATAACCTCAACTTTGTCTATGTCGTGGCCGATATCATAGAGCTGCTTCAAACGGTTCATCATTATGAGATAGGGATGATAAGCATTCTGAAGAGCCCTTAAAGCTGATGGCTCCTTTCCAGTGTAGCTTTGGGGAGAACCCTCACTTGGGCCTCCGGGACAATAGATACACCTACCATGCGGGCACGGAAACGGCTTTGTCATCATTGCAACAACAGCAACACCGCTAATTGTCCTAGTAGGCTTCTTCTTGAGGAAGTCCTTGAACTTCTCCCTATCTTCTTTGCTCATCACTCTAAGCACGTCTGAATTAGTAGGGATCCTTGAGAGATGATATTTAGCAGCGATTTTAACCTTAAACCTATTTAGTTCTCTCCTGTCCCTAATCTCGCCCGAAATTACAGCCCTTGCAATTTCCTCGCAGGCTTTTCGATACTTTTCATCCATCCTCATCACGTTCATAGAAGTGAGCTGGCATTTAAAAGTGTTAACATTGCACATTAAAAAAGAAAAAGTAGACCAAAAATCAAAACAGCAAACCTACAAGATAAGGAGCCGCAACAAGCACCATGAATAATATACCAATTGAAACTCCGTTCCTAACGAATGTCGCAGAAATAAGGCCTACCAATATTGAGCCAAAGATTCCTGCGATTCCAGCATCATTGTACGCCAGCACCAGCACTATTGCTAGGAATGTAGCGTATAAAGCTTCTGCAGGCACTTTTTTAAAGACAAAGCGAGTCAATTGCTTGGAATATTTGATAAGTATTAAATACGCAAGTACTGCAGCAAATAAAGTTGCATAAACAGTAACGAGGATTATTGTTGATGTTGAATATCTTTGAAGAAGGACGTCTCTTGGAGTCAACCCACCAAAAGCTGCAAGTTCAGCAAAGAATGGATGTGCTGGTCCTGCTGACATTGGTCCCGTAGGAACTCCCAATGCAATGAGGGGTATAAGAGTTCCCCCAATATAAGTAGCATTCTTTATGGCATCTCTGACTGCATAAGCCATAAGAGAGCCCTTAAGTTCATCTTTTTGGCTTTCCTTTACAAGATCCCCAAAGAGAACTGTTAATCCTACAGGGCTCATGAAGGTTGCTAAAATTCCACTTAACCCCGCCAAGAGGGAGGAAAGCATAACCTCTACCTTGGTAAGATGATGCAAGGGGTTTAATGATATTTTTCCAGTTTTTACTAGCTTAATCCGGGCATAGTCTTGTCGCTTTAAATGATGGTTATTCGGTGAAATTAATGTTAAGAGCTCGTAAAGTATTGGACCAATTGTAATTGCTAGAAAGATGCTTATAAAGGCTGACTGCCCATATAGCCCCCTAAGACCCTGAACAAGCATTGCAAATGGGAATATAGCCAACAATGCAAGCACCTTTGCCTTTGACATCACTGCTAGTAAAAGTATCCCTGCAACAATCAAATACACCCAACCGGGCCAGTCTAAGGGCCCAGCAGGGTTTTTAAGTAATTCTCCAAGAGGCGTCAAGTAGAAAGACAAAGGCAACGTTATTGCTATGGCAACTACCGTACCAATGACACTAGCAGTTATCCCCTTTCTTAAGATAATCTCCGAATAACCATATTTCCTGGCCACTAATGCATCTGGAACCTGAGGTACAGCCATAACACCACCGGGAATTGCAGCAAGTGCCGTAGGAACTGCATCTGCAGCTTTAAATGCGACTATTGTACCCATGAACCAAGCAAGAACAAGCAGAGGATCAAATCCAGCCGCCAGGAAGGCTAGAGTTATTGGGGCAATTGTGGCAGTTTCATCAGTTCCGGGTATCATTCCAATTATTATGTACAACAAAACCGAAAAAGCCGTTAGGAAGGTAGCTTGGATTAAAAGGCTGACGATATCCATTTTACTCCTCCTCCACGATTCTTTTTGGTTCAATTATTGCAGTGGACACTATAAATCCAAAAAATGCTCCAAGAGCACTTAGAGTCACTCTCAGGGCATTTAGCAAGTCCTCTCTTCCTAGCATGCTGACTATCTTGGGGGCACTGAAATACATCAAAAAAGCCAATCCGCCCGTGATTAAAAATGCCTTCAGGAAGTCATGTTCTGCTATCACTTCTCCAAAAATTTCATATAAATTTTGACTTGTTTTACCCATAGTTGTTTCACCAAATTGCAGGTTTTGTATTTTTTGTATTTAAGGATTTCGGCTATAGTTGGTAATCTTTTATGTAATTGTCGAGTATTATAGGAAAGGTTTAAACATATTAAAGGTGATTATTAGGTGGTGAAGAAAATGGCGAGTAGAGATGAAATTGTTGCATTCCTTGATGAGTATTTAAGCATAAACTCTTTTCCCGATAAATCCCGAAACGGACTACAAGTTGAGGGAAGAGAAGAGGTGGAAAAGATCGCTTTTGCAGTTGATGCCTGTATGGACACCTTTATTAAAGCCAGAGCTCTAAGAGCGGATATGCTAATAGTCCATCACGGCTTAATATGGGGAGGAATAGAGTACGTAAGAGGGCTTGTGCAAAAAAGGCTTAAGTTTCTTCTCGAAAATGAGATGAACCTCTACGCTGCTCATTTGCCTCTTGACGTTCATCCCGAGGTAGGAAACAATGCCCAGCTTTTGAAGCTCTTAGATTTGGAGCCAAAGGAACCCTTCGGAGAGTACAACGGAATAAGCATAGGATACATTTCGGAATTTGAGGAACCAAAACCTTTACCTCTGGTGGCCCAAATACTTGTAGAGAAGCTGAAGACTGAGTATGTAAAAGCCTATGAATTTGGAGTAGAGGAAATAAAAAGCGTTGCAGTAGTCAGCGGCAGGGGAGGATTTGCAATCCCAGAGGCAATAGAAAAAGGTGTTGATCTCTTCATAACAGGAGAGTTTTTACACGACGACTACCACACAGCTAAGGAAGGAAAGTTAACCGTTATAGCGGCAGGACATTATGCTACAGAAACCCTTGGAGTTAAAGCATTAATGCCAGTATTGAGAGAAAAGTTTGGAGTCAAGACTGTGTTTATTGATAATCCTACTGGGCTGTGAAGTGTGGTAGAAAGGCTTCATCAAAAAGATAACTGACCTACACAAGATATAGCCACGAAAAATAGGAGAGACACGGTTTGTTATCTTTTTATCCTAAGGAGTCTACACTTCAGGGAGACTTAGGCAACCGTTTTTTAATAAATTTCTCAAAAGTTATAAATGCCAATACTCCGACAATAGCATTCGACATCTTTAGAATAACAGTTCTAACAACTTGCCCGGATAACGAGCCTGCAAGGAAGTTCACTAACAGCATCATAATGCCCCATACTGCACTCGCTAGAATAATGCCAGGAAATTCCTTCCAAGCTATAAGGAAATATCCTATCACCATGGGAAACGCTATTGTTCCAAAGGCTATAAGAGGCGGCGTGTTGTCCAATACCGCCAACCACGTAAAAATTAAAGATAATGCAAGAACCAAATAAAACCTCTTATTACTCAACTCTACCATTTCGCACACCTCATGGTCCCGGTGCTAATAGTCACAGTAAGTTCCCTCTTCATCACAGCATCCAGTAGCACACAAAGGACATGAAACTATAACACAATAAAGACACTCTCCACATGCCCATGCACTTCCTCTAGCACATCCGCCACATGGAAACGCACAATCTCCACAACAATCTAGCATACATCCCCAGTTATAGTCACAACAGTACGAGACACAGTCCGCAAAGTAGCCAGCAATGTTTGATTTAAGCCGAGTCTAATAGGTATCACCGACTTTTGCACCGTAGTTGTTTCCGTGAGCTCATGCCCAAACACCTTATCTAAATCTAACCTCATAAATAACTACACTCCCCCTTGGAACTAAGGCAAAGTTCATCTCGAATACCTCTTCTCAATATTTAATCTCTATGTAACCAGAGAGCTACTGTCCCGATTATGAGCATTATTATAAGCACCCCTACTAATAAGACATTGATGTTTTTATCTGAAGCATTTAGAGGCGGCATTATCTTTGTTTCTGAAGTCTCTGAAAACAAAGGAGAAAGTGTAGCATTAACAACCCTATGTTCACATGAATTTATAACGACTTCTTGGGTGTAACTTTTATACCCCCTAGCCATGACTCTGATAAAATACTTGCCCTCTGGCAATTTGTAATCCAAGAGAGGTACAGCCCCAATTTTTGTCCCATTTAAATAAATTTCTGCGTTAGATACATTCGAAAATACAGTCAGATATCCAGCTCCTCTAATTTTGATAATTCTAACGTCTCTTGCTCTCAGGGAAATATTTTCGGTGTGATTAATACATCTGTCTCTAATCACTCTTACTTCATATCTTCCTGGAACAACAGTGATATTCTTAGGAGAATTAGTAAGAAAGGTGTTGTTTAAGTAAATCCTTGCAGAGGGAGCAAGCACAGTGATGATCGACGTTTCAGCTGGAGGCAGTATTCTAAAGATGTAAATGCTTGTTTTTCCTGCCACAATTATACTTTTTCCTACATGGACAACATGAGAGAGCTCGGTTCCAATTTCAATTACAGTATCTATTTCATTGAGGACATGTATCCTTCCTTTCTTTCTTATTAGCACTGTGACGTTGTCAACCACCGAAACATCAACAATATCCTTAATTTCTCGAAATAATATAGCTTCGCCATGCGTATCCAGAAGATATAACTGAGAAGGCGTGGCGATTAGAACATACTTGCCATCATTTGACATTTCCACATCTACTAATGATTCAAATTTTCTTTTCCAAAGAATAGTGCCATTCCTACTGAAGAACAAAACATTTGGATTTTTCTTAAAGTATAAGTCTTGATAATTGTCAAAACTCACAACTAATGAATAATTTCCAGTCGTGGAAATCTTGTAAACATGTCCAACCTCCTGTCTCCATAGCACTCTCATCCCACTGTCTGTGAGTTTGAGAAAGTAAACCGTGTTATTATTTGAATTTCCAACTAGTATATATTCTCCATTCACATATAATTTATCGCCAAGTTTTAATCTCCATAGGAGTTCTCCTTCTTTGTTAAAAAGATATGTGTACCCCTTGGAATCTCCAACAATTATATATTTTTCTGAAACAAAAACGCTATTAACCCACGGGTGTTCTTTTTTCCAGATTATTTTCCCATTACTTCCAATGAGATAAACATATCCGGTTGAATTTTTCTGAACAGCAAGAGCTATCATATCATTATGATATGAAATCGAGGTTATAAAGTCTCCCAACATTTCTTTCTTCCACAAAACTTTTCCATTTTTAAAGAGGTACACACTTGCATTTCCATCGCATATTTCATATGTTCCACCTGTTGGTTCGGATTCATAATAACATGCCGCATTGAGCCCTACTGCGATGAAATCCTCGTCACCAGCGATTACAGAAACATTACGACTAAACGTGTGACCCCACCAGAAGGCTAAATGTGCGGTTGTATTGCCAGTGAAAAAGAAAAGAACAAAAACCAAAGAGAGCACAAACCGTCTCATTCGTATTCCCCCTCAATTACTCTCTTGAGGGATATACTCCCTGGTTGGTCGATCTTCATGTGGGAAATTCTGAGATGCTGAATCATCCGGGGCAAAGCATGCATTGCAGTGTCCATTAGACCAATGACACCCATAGGGATTATCATGAGAACTACTACTTCTGCAACAGTTAGACCTTAATGCCCTTGAGAAAACCCTAATTACATATTCCCCATTAGGTATTGTAAGAGGATCATTAGGATCCGGTAATCTAGGTCTGTAGCTTGTTACCCAACAGTTAGTGGCAGAGTTACATTCAAACTGCCATATTAAGTTTGCAATTTGATATTCCCCAGTAGAGGGGTTATAAGCTATACCATCATAGAAGTATTTTATTTGCACGGATTTTGCCCTACTGTCATAGTACTTTGCTAATTCCCAGTATTCATGTAATTTACTTTCTTTTTTAAAAGTGTAGGTACAAAATTCTCCTAGATAGTAGTCCGTGTTCGGCTCACTTGAAGAGTACACTCCTACCCAGACTGCAATTGGAGTTAAATCTTTAAAAGATGGTGTTCCAGGGTAAGTATATGATGGAAGCGTTTGTTTTAATGGATTAGCTCCACAATAAGGGATGCCATCAATGATGATTTCTGCGCATGAATATTTTACTCCAAGTTCATTGTAATAAGTAACATTAGAATAAATTCCATAAGGTTCTATTCCCATTGTTTTCATGATTGTTTGTTTTCTTCCGAGTTCTTTAAGGTTTTTGAATGTTTGCAATTTATCCCTCTCCTCCAAGTAAGCATAAATTCTATCCCAAATTTCCTTTCTCTGCCGAATAAGCTTTAAAGCATCCTCAACTGTAGCATTACCAGCTTTTATCTCTTTAATAACCTCCCTAAGCTTCATGTCTGTAACAACGTACTCATCAAACGTTAATTCACCAGCCTGCCTGTAAAAAGCAATAAACCACTTCAAATCAACATCCTTCCTAACAGAATGAACCTTTTCAATATACTCTCTGACTAACTCGTCCTCCCTAGGAAGCCTGTAATAAAGAACTTCAACACCATAAGGAGTCCGACGAGTATACTTCTTGATTAACTCCAAGCTCAGCTCTTGCCTTTTATAAAATTCCAAATCACTCTTCAAAAGCTGAGCTTCATCCTCAAGTTTAACAATCTTCTCAAGTGTTTCAACGCTCTTAGTTTTATTAAGTTCAGCATAAAGTCCCTGCAATTCTGCTTCTTTTTGGTTAATCAACTTTGTTAAATTCTCAATTTTTAAGTTAACCTCACCCAAAGCCTTATCAACATCAAAATCCCTACAAGAACTGCAAGCACTGCAGGCCTCAGAACTAACCGGAACTTGAGAATTCTTGACTTCCCGAAAGCTTTCCTGAGCAAAAACAAAACCAAAACTACTAAAGACCAACAACCCAACAATGCTCAAAACTACCCATCTTTGCATCTGCCCCCCCCAAGCATGAGGAAATTTTCAATAATAATAAGTCCTCAAACTATATAAAATTTACCATTGGAAAAAACAAAAAGACAAAAGTAAAAAAAGAAAACCATCAAACAAAGTAAAAACTCAAAAATACCTTAATCGCTTAAATCTGCATCCAAAACAATTCAAAAAATAGCAACTGTCAGGTAAAAATCCTAAATTGAATTCAAAAACTCCCTAAACTTTTCTCCAATGTTTTCCGGAGAGATAACCTTCACTTCCACTCCGAGCTCTTTGAGATATTCACTTACCCAGCTGTTCCTTAAGGGCTTACCTCTAAAAGGATACACCACCCAGAGATGCCTAAACCCAGCCCGCTTAGCCTTTACTGCATTGTAAAGAATCCTCTGCTTTATCCATTTATAGGAGCTCTCAAACTCAATTGCCAGAATTTTTTCGTCCCCTCTCAAAATTGCCAAGTCTACCCTGGCCCCATCTCTCGTGGAAAATTCCTTAACAGCCTTAAACCCCATTTCCCCAGCAATTTTACTTAATTCCTCAGTGAGTGCCTTTATTCTAATCTCAAACCCTCCAAAAAATTTGAAAAATTAAAGAGCCTTTTTGAGCTCTTCAATAGCCTCTCTGGCCTTTAGAACATTCTTTACCTTCCCTTGAGCTAGGTCTTTCTTACCTCCACCGCCTCCGCCTGCAACCTTTGTGATTATCTTTATCAAATCACCGGCCTTGTGTGGTATTTCATCACCAACACTGACCACAACGGCTTTGCTGTCTTCACTTATCAAAGCAACAATCCTCTTTGGTTTCTTAAGCTTCAGAGCTGCTTCTCTTAAGTGATCTATCTCTCCCTCCACTATAGCTCCAATGAACTCAATCTCCCCTATTTTCTCAACTTTGCTCTCGAGCTCATAGATTAAAAGCTTTGCAAGTTCTTTGTTGAGCTTCTCCACTTCTTTCCTTGCTTGCTTCCATTCCTCAAAGAACCTCTCTGCGGTCTCTGGCAGTTTCTCTGGAGGAACTCTAAATACCTCACTCGTTCTGCTTAATATCTCCCTTTCCTTCTGCCATTCCTTGATAGTTGCCTCGCCACATGT
>LGET01000028.1 GCA_001507935.1 Thermococcales archaeon 44_46 | reverse complement strand
GCTGGCTTCAGAAAGGATTACTCCAACTTAGAGCTTTACCTTAGGGCTACGGTCATATATCTGGTCAGAACAGAGGGAGAAAGCAGAGACGACCCAAAAGCTGCGTTTGAGCCTCACATGGACATAATCCATTACGAAAAGATTGCCGATGGTCTGAGCACTTCCAGCAGGGAACTTCACTTCGAGGGGCAGGCAAGCTTTCCAGAGGTCATCCAGCCCTATGTAGAGAAGCTTAAGAATGACTATGGGGACAGAGTGGAGATAAGGGGAATAAGAGTCGAGCCGGTGTTTATAACAGACAAAGAATACATTATATATGAGGGCTGATCCCGTTATTGTCTCCTTTTTTGTTTATTTTAAAAGGAAAGATTTAAAAAGCAAGCGTCCTTCCCTAACTTGATGACTCGATGAACGATGAATTGTGGAGGGATGTGAAATGGCAAAGCCAAGTTACGTAAAGTTTGAGGTTCCAAAGGAACTCGCCGAGAAAGCTCTTGAAGCAGTTGAGATTGCAAGAGACACCGGAAAAATTAGAAAGGGTACAAACGAGACAACAAAAGCTGTTGAGAGGGGCCAGGCAAAGCTCGTTGTAATCGCAGAGGACGTCGACCCAGAGGAAATCGTTGCTCACTTGCCACCCCTCTGTGAGGAGAAAGAAATCCCATACATTTATGTTCCAAGCAAAAAAGAACTTGGTGCTGCTGCTGGTATTGAAGTTCCAGCTGCAAGCGTTGCTATAATCGAGCCTGGTAAGGCTCGCGAACTCGTTGAGGAAATCGCCATGAAAGTAAGGGAGCTCGCCAAGTGAGCTCCCTTTCCTCACTTTCATTAGGATGTGCGAGCTTTCATTATTATAATTGAACTAGAGGTGTGAGACATGGCAGATGATGGATACCCTGCAGAGGTCATCGAAATTGTAGGAAGAACCGGAGTTACCGGTGAGGTCACTCAAGTAAAGGTTCGCGTTCTTGAAGGAATGGACAAGGGTAGAGTAATTAGAAGAAACGTTAAGGGGCCAGTTAGAATTGGCGACATAGTTATCCTCAGAGAGACAGAAAGAGAAGCAAGAGAGATCAAAGCAAGAAGGTGATGTGAATGGCAAGGTGGAATGTCTGCTCATACTGCGGAAAGGAATTCGAGCCAGGAACGGGAAAGATGTACGTCAGAAACGATGGAAGAGTTTATTTCTTCTGCTCAAGGAAATGCGAAAAGTACTTCTTTATGGGTAGAAACCCAAGAAAGCTCAAATGGACAAAGGCTTTTGAAGAAGCAAAGCTCCAGAGAGCTAAGAAGTGACTTTTTTATTTTTTTAATACCAATCAGAAGTTTTTTGATTGAAAGTTTTCAAATATTAAAAAGAGAAAAGAAGTTTTCATTCTGCGAAGGTTATTATTTTGAGATCAACAGGTCTTCTAACCACATTGCTCTTTCTTGCGCCTATTAGGTACTTGATTCCCTTCTCGCTCACTATGTCTATCAGTCTCTGGGTTATGATTCCATTGAATATTATCGCGTATACGTTTTCTTTGTCGTTTATGGAGGTAAGCAGGTCTCTCACTGGTATCTCTGCGATTATGTTCTTATTTTCATCTAAGAGAATGGCTGTGGAGTCCTTTTTCACTTTTTCGATCAAATCTTTGAATTCATCAAGTTCTGGAGCTTTGGGAGGTTGTATTGGCTTTACGAACTTTTCTTCTCTTGTTGGGGGCTTTACTTCGACTTTTGGTCCGCTTGTGGCTTCTTTTTGGGACTCAGCGACTTTCTCTCTCTTGGGCTCTTCTATCTTTGGTTCTATGGGCTGTGGGTGGCTGGCCTTTTGTTGTTCTCTCTCCTTAACAATCTCGTAGAAGCTCTTCCCTTTAGCAAAGAGCTCATTTATAACCTGCTCTGCTGGAACTTTGCTCCTTAAAGACTTGATTATCTCTTTCTTTGTCAGCTCCTCGACCTCTTTTCCTTCTGGAGCTCTGGCAACGTAGTCAATGTCTGCAACTTGGAGGAGTTCCTTAAGTATGAGTTCTCCACCTCTGTCTCCATCGGTAAATGCGGTTACTATTCTCTCTTTGCTGAGTTTGATTATTGTCTCTGGAACTGAAGTTCCTTCCACGGCTATGGCGTTTTTGATTCCATGTTTTAGAAGGTTAAGCACATCTGCTCTTCCCTCGACCACAATAATTGAATCCGAGAACGGCACGTGTGGGCCAGCCGGAAGTTTCTCTGGACCATATTCAATAAGCTCTTTAGCCCTCACTTCTTTCTTAACTTCCTCGGTAATCTCCTGTGTTTCTGGGATCTCTTCTTCCATAAGAGTCTCAAGTATCTCTTTGGCTCTCTCTATGATGTATTTTCTCTTTGTTGCCCTGACATCCTCGATTCTTATTACCCTAATCCTGGCCTCAGAAGGTCCTATACGGTCTATTGTTTCTAGAGCAGCTGCCAGTATTGCCGTTTCTACTCTATCCAAGCTAGAGGGTATTGTTATTGTTCCATAACTTTTTCCAGCTCTTGTGTGAACGTCAACCTTGATCCTTCCTATCCTTCCAGTTTTTTGAAGCTCCCTTAAGTCCAGGTCATCTCCAAGTAAACCTTCAGTCTGCCCAAAAATAGCACCCACAACATCAGGCCTTTCAACAATTCCGTTTGCTTCAAATTCTGCGTGGATTACATATTTTGTTGTTCCAAAATCATCCTTTGCAGCCATGTTATCACCTTCTTCTGCTTCTTTCTTTTTTAACATTCTTTGCTTTTCAATCAAAATTTGCTGGATTGTAGTCTTTTTTCTCTTCAATCCATACCCCTCCTTGTGGGGGTCAGAAACGGAGATCCTTAACCCGGATGTAGAGAGAGTAAAGGTCCTCAATGCCCTTGATGTCTTTTTTTGCTATTTTCTTGAGCTCTCTTCGTGTTTCTGTGTCTACTCTGCACTTATACCCTTCTAAATACTGGGTCAGTTTTTTGGCCAGTTCTTCACCCTTTCTGTCAAAATCTGTTAATATCATGACTTCATGATAGTGAGAGGCTATTAAAGCGACTTCCGGCAATGGTAAGCGGGAAAGCCTAATTATCTCCGTTTCGACCCCCAATTTTCGTAAGGCCACCTCGTCTCGCATCCCCTCTACGAGGATAACACCTTCAAACTCTCGCAATTTGTCTATAATTTGTTCGAATCTTTTATAATTTTCGGCGTACATATTGCCGTCATGATGATGAGAGTTCGATAGTATTATAAAGTTTTGGGAAGTGAAAATTCAACAAAGTGTTCACTTTGTTTAAATTCACTGCTCTGTAACAAGGTTATGTGTAAATGCATGTTACATGCTTTGTTGTGTATTTTTAACTATTTTAATAGTAACAGAATTGCATATTCATGCAGTCAAAATAAAATTACAATTAGAAAAAGTGCAACTAAAATCAATAAGAAAAAATTTATATAGGTCTTTGGCTATTTTACAAATAGAAGAGGTGATTAAAAATGGTGAAAGAAAGAATGGTAGAGCTTTTACAGGAGCACTTTGAACTGAAGTTGTACGAGGCTAGGGCTTATGTTGCATTGGTCGCCTTTGGGGTTCTCACACCCGCAGAGCTTGTGAGTGTTTCCGAAGTACCAGCTCCAAGAACTTACGATGTCTTAAGAAGTTTAGAAAAGAAAGGATTTGCATTGAGTCAACCAGGAAAAGCCAACAAATACAGGCCAGTGCACCCCAAAAACGTTCTTGAGAAGTTCATTGAAGACTGGCAGGTTAGAGTAAAAGAGGAACTTGAAGCCAAGAAGAAGGCTAAGGAGGAACTCTTAGAACTCATGACTCCGTTAATAGAAACAGAGGTTCCCAAATATGGAGTGGAGAGAGTTTGGGTAGTTAGGGGTATTAGAAACTCAACTCTCAAGACTCAGGAGATGCTTGAAGAGGTTGAAAAGGAAATACTGCTGGCAGATAACGGCTACATCGCGGCGAACCTCGATGAGGAGCTAACAAAAGCCGTTGATAGAGGAGTTAATGTAAAAATAATTGTGCCCAAACAGCTCCTTCCAAGAATCGAGACATCAAAACTAATGGATTATTACAAAGAAGGAAAGCTGGAACTCAAAGTACTTGAGAAAATTGAGCTCCCAATGCTGATATGTGACGAAGAGGTGTTCTTTGCTTTAGAGGACTTGGCAGCGAGATACTTTAACTACGAGACCCAGGTCTGGATAAAGGACTTTAGAGTAGTTGAGCTCTTTAAAGGAAAGTTCAATGAATACTGGGAAAAAGCGGAGAAAGTTTAAAGGGAACTTAAAGGTACTTAAACTCTTCCTCTTCCCTGCTTTTTTCTTTCAATTTCCAAAAGATTTTCCATCTCTTTCAACGCTCTCAATCTTGCCTTGCTCCAGAAGTCTGAGCAAAAATCTTCTTGTCTCGGCTAAGCTCAAGCCACTTTCTTTTGCAATTTCTTCTGTTGTCATTTCTTTTGTGAGTATATTCAAAATCTTCAGGTGCTTCATTCTACTCCCTCCATTTTCTTATACTTCTCCAGCAGTTCTACTATCATCTTCATAACTTCCAAATATCTTTTTAACTCCTCAATGTCGTCAGGAAGCTGGTTTGCCAATAACCTTAATTTTTCTAGAAGGCTTTCTTCAACACTTTTTAGCTCAACCTTTTCCTCTCTTTTTCTGTGTTCACAAATTGGGCAAAAAACCTTTCCATTTAGTTCAAAAAGTGGGGAGCCGCATTTCGGACAGTGTTTATCGAGCATCTTTGCGCCGGACAGAAGGAGAGGGGTGATTATCTCTCTAATTTCTCTGTCGCTTAGTACCATTTTACTCACCTATAAGTGCCCTGTAAACTTCAATCAAAGCTTTCTTTCCAAGTTTTGATCTTTTTATTTTGTCTGAAATTTCCGCTATATCACATGCTACTATCTTGAAGTTTTTCTTAATTTCGCTTATAAGTTCTAACAGCTCTTCCAGGGTGAGCTCTCCATGCTGAAATCTGGCAATCTTATATTCGGGCTTTAGAACGTCCATGTCAACTGTCAGGTAGACTTCTTTTCCAAGGTATCTTCGCATTTCTGCAATTATTTCGTCTATTGGGGAAGTTTTTAGGCTTTTGTATGCTTTCCATTTTCCTCTTACTTTTCTGGTTCTTGGGAGTGCAGGGAAGATTTTAACTCTTCTTACCCATAAACTTGTACCTTCGGTGGTGGGTACCATCAATACTGGTCCAACTACCGCAGCTCTGTTCACTGCTTTCTCCTCCAGAGCATAGGCGAGCCATGAACCGTGATCAAGGTAATCGTGCATGAGGTCAGTATGAGCATCGATACTTATTATAGACTGTGGTTTTACCCTTTTGATTATTCCATACGTTGCTAAATGCTCTCCAATGATATAGCACTTATCTAAAGGTACTCTGTCTGCAAGGAGTTCTACATTATTCGATTCGACAATCATAAAATCCTCGATTAGTTTGTTCTTTTTTAACAATTCTATGGTGTACATAACTCCTTCTTTATTGGGCTTCTCCCCGAAAGGGATAAATGTAACCATTTTATCCCCCCAAAGCTATTTCGAGCTATCCCTTTTAAATTTATATGTGGAAGAGTTAAAGTTAAAAGCGCCAGTTTTGATGTTAACTTGAGGATTATTAGGAGGTACGTTAAGATGATCCTGCAGGTAGCGCTTGATCTGACTGATATAGAGCAAGCAATGTCTATAGCAGAGAAAGCCGCTCGCGGTGGAGCCCATTGGCTTGAAGTGGGGACTCCCCTAATAAAAAAGGAAGGCATGAGAGCTGTAGAACTAATGAAAAGAAGATTCCCCGATAGAAAAATTGTAGCAGATTTAAAAACAATGGATACTGGGGCCCTTGAAGTTGAGATGGCAGCGAGACACGGTGCTGATGTTGTCTCAATACTTGGAGTTGCAGATGACAAGACGATAAAAGACGCTGTGGCAGTTGCAAGAAGGTATGGAATAAAGGTAATGGTTGATCTAATAGGAGTTAAGGATAAGGTAAAAAGGGCTAAAGAACTTGAGCAAATGGGTGTTCATTACATTTTAGTTCACACGGGAATAGACGAGCAGGCCCAAGGAAAGAACCCATTAGAAGATTTAGAGAAAGTTGTAAAAGCAGTAAAAGTCCCAGTCGCTGTTGCAGGTGGCTTAAACTTAGAAACGATTCCCAAAGTTATTGAAGCAGGGGCAACTATTATCATTGTTGGAGGCGCAATAACAAAGGCGAAAGATCCCGAAGAAGTCACAAGAAAAATAATTGACCTATTCTGGGGTGAATACATGGCTACCATAAGAAAAGCGATCAAAGATATAACCGAACATATAAACATGGTTGCGGATTCTCTAAAGCTTGAGCAGGTCAGAGGAATGGTAGATGCCATGATAGGGGCAAATAAAATCTTCATTTACGGTGCCGGAAGAAGCGGCCTTGTTGGCAAGGCTTTCGCAATGCGCTTGATGCACCTTGACTTTAACGTCTATGTTGTTGGTGAAACGATTACCCCAGCCTTTGAAGAAGGAGACCTCTTAATTGCAATCAGTGGTAGTGGTGAAACAAGAACGATAGTAGATGCGGCTGAAATTGCGAAGAAGCAGAGCGGAAAAATTGTTGCGATAACGTCATATAAAGACTCCACTCTTGGAAAGCTTGCCGATGTTGTGGTAGAGATTCCGGGAAGGACAAAATCAGACATTCCAACCGATTATATTGCAAGGCAAATGCTCACCCAATACAAGTGGATTGCTCCAATGGGTACGCTGTTTGAAGACTCAACTATGCTGTTCTTGGACGGTATCATAGCACTTCTAATGGCAACGTTCCAGAAGACCGAACAAGAGATGAAGAAAAAACACGCAACCTTAGAGTGATCCATATGGTTTCTTTTTCCCATATTTTCGTTGGAATTGGGAATAATGGGGGCAAAGTTGTTCAAAATATTGATATAAAAAGAACCCCAAAGATCGTGATAAATCCAACATATTATCTGCTTGGAAGGTCTTCTTTCCGTCAAAACCTTAAGGAGTTGTTCTGGAACATTCCGGATGATGCAATTTTATGGTTTATCCTTGAAAATAAGCCAGTAAATGTTGAAATAATGCAAATTATTCTGGAATATGTGCCGCGAAAGCCCCTTAAACTGGCTTACCTCCTTACCCCCCAAAGGGAGCTTATTAACGAAGAAAAGCCTCAATGGGCGGAGAACTTTGACACCGTATTTTATGACTCCTTGTGGGAATTTCTTGACGAATACACCTCTTCGTCCCTTGAGTCTGCATTCCAAATGGCAGCAAAAAATATTGGCCTGATGTTCACGAGACTCTACTATTACCTAGAAAACCAAATGCTGGTAAATGTTGATTACGCTGACTTCTTTAGCATGGTAAAGGGAAACAACGTGGGCATATTACGTCTTTTAAGGAAGGTTGATTTTGACTGGCACTGGGGAATATGGGACAGGGGCTTGGTGAACATCTTAGTTGGTGAAAAAGTCCCGCTGAATTATGCTCACAAAATACTCAGCATGTTTCAAAGCCTCTTAAAAGAGAAAGACATAATATGGGGGGTAAAGATGGAAGAGGGCTTAAAGGATCAGGTTGAAATCCTCTCCCTTTTGGTTAAGGGGTGGTAGGATGGAAGCGGTGTTCTTTGACATAGATGAGACCCTTTTAAGTGAAAAACCGCTTATAATGCTCTTTCTCCCCCAGGTCTATGATATGCTTTCAAAGAAGTTGGGGATTTCGAGAGGAGATGCCAGATTAAAATTCCTTAGAGAGATTTCTGAGAAAAAGGATACTTACGAATGGCACGACTGGAACTTCTTTTTTGAAATCTTTGGGCTGGACTTTAGATACGAGGAGCTCTTGAGGCAGTATCCTCACAAGATTCACGTTTTCCCTGATGTGAAGCCAACTTTGGAGTGGCTGAGAGAAGAGGGGTATAAGCTCGGCGTGATAACAAGCGGTCCAGAGTACCAGAAGTTAAAGCTAAGAATAACAAAGCTTGATAAGTACTTTGATGTAATCGTGATTAGGGAAGACGTAAAAACCGTAAAACCCGACCCTAAAATATTTTTATATGCCTGCGAAAAATTAAATGTGGAGCCTGAGGAATCCATAATGATTGGGGATAATTTGCACCAAGATGTCTATGGAGCAAAAAACGTTGGAATGCTTGCAGTATGGATTAATAGGGAAGGCGTTGAGGATTACAACTTCGCGGATTTTGAAATCAGAAGCCTCCACCAACTGAGAACAATCTTGGGGGGTCTAAGATGAGGGAGATATTCAATAAGGAAGGGGTCTTTGTAAAATACGAGGAGAAAGTTATAGAGCTTGAGAATGGGGATAAGTTAACCCACAGGAGAGAATCTCCAACAGAACTGTGGTGGCTCCTTAAAGAGGCAATAAAGGGCAAAAAAGTCAAAATTATAGCATATGAAATCGAGGAATGAAAAATGATAGGGCATCTAATAAACACCGACATCTATGGAAGGAACGTCTTAAGGCTTTATATTGAATATCGCAGAGATAACTTTGATTTTTTGAGAGAAGCTACTTCCTTATTTTTAAAAAATCTCGACAGAGTTTTGATTGTTTCATGTTTTCCAATTCCGCCGATGCAGATAGCCGAAACCGATGGTCCACCTGGGGCTTTAGCCATCTACAGAGCTGTTGAAAAGCTGGGAGGAAAAGCCGAGATACTGACGTGCAAAAAGATTCAAGATGCTCTTAAGGAATTTAAAGTAAATTTTGCTCAGAACCCCTCTATTGAGGACTATTCTCTCTTAATAAGTGTTGAAACACCGGGAAGGGCCAAAGATGGGAAGTACTACTCAATGAGCGCTCTGGAAATAGAGGTGCCTCCTTTTGATGAGCTGTTCTTAAAAGCTAGAGAGCTCGGCATTCCCACAATTGGTATCGGGGATGGAGGAAACGAAATAGGGATGGGAAACATAAGGGAGTTAGTCTGCAAGTACATAAAGTTTGGAGAGAAAATAGGGAGTGTCATCGAAGTTGATTCTTTAGTTCTCTCTGCGGTGTCTAACTGGGGGGCTTATGGGTTAATTGCCCAGGCGTCTCTTGAGCTGGGGAAAAACATGCTAGCCGGCTGGGAGAATGAGGAAGAAAAGATTTTGAAGGCTTTGGTATCTTCAGGAGTTATAGATGGGGTTATCAAAAAACCCGAGCTCAGTGTTGATGGTGTACCTATTGAAGTACATAAAAGATTTTTAAGGTTGCTTAGTTCCATTGTTGAGAATAAAATCAGGTGAAGAGGATGAGGGTTGAAGAGTACATAAAAGATAAAAAAAGCATAGAGCTAATCAAAAAGGTCGAAGAATTTGCCAGAGACTTCTTTGAGCGGGAGGGGACTCATGGGTTTTCTCACGTTAAAAGGGTCTTCAATCTATGCTTACATATTGGTAAGGTAGAGGGAGCGGATTTGGACGTTTTGGCTTTAGCTGCTCTGCTTCATGATATTGCCAGGCCTCTGGAGGATAAAGGACTTGTTGAAGACCACGCTAAGGAAAGCGCAAAAATTGCTCGCAGGTTCCTGACTTCCCTTAACTATCAGAAAGTTGAGGACGTTGTTCACGCAATTGAGGCCCATCGGTTCTCAAGGCCGCCAGAACCTCAAACGCTTGAAGCAAAAATCCTCAGTGATGCTGATAAGCTTGATGCAATAGGGGCTATAGGAGTTGCGAGGGTCTTTATGTATTCAGGGGAACATGGACGGGATATTGAGGCTTCCATAAAGCACTTTGAAGAGAAAATACTAAAGCTTAAGGATTTAATGTACACAAAAACTGCAAAAAGACTAGCAGAGGAAAGGCATAGGTTTGTTGAGGAGTTTATTGAAAGGCTCCTTAAGGAGATTGAAGGAGAACTTTAGATTGTCGGTATTTGCGCTAAATTTTCTCAATATTTCAATATTTTTGAATGGGATAAGGTTTTTAAATAACGTCTGCAAAGGAGTGTTAGCTTATGTTCATTTTTTGCAAATAACTGGGAGGTGAGCTAATGAAAGCGCCAATCTGTGAGGTGTGTCTGAAAACGGAGGACATTTTGTGCCCGGCAGATGAAAAGAAACTTCAAGAGGGATTGATTTCTGAGCTTGATGTCAAGATTTCGAGAATGCTCTACAAACTCTTGGGCGACGCTGACGTTGAGTTTAAAAAAGCCGTTGAGGCTGGGGATTTGGTAGTAATAATGGTTGGAGAAGGGAACGTCCCTCTTGTCATAGGAAAAGGTGGTAAAAACATCAAGCTTCTCATGAGAGAACTTGGAAAGAGAGTTAGAGTTATTGAAGGCAGAGAAATCAAAGACACCGATGACCTCAAGAAACTTGCAACCGACCTTCTATACCCTGCGGGAGTCTTTGGCGTTAACGTTGTCTATGCTCCGCATGGACAGTATTACAAAGTGCTCGTAATAAGAAGAGACAGGCAGAAGCTTCCTGAGAGGCAGGAGATTTTGGAGGACATACTTTCAAAGATAGCCGGGGTTGAGGTTAAGATATCCTTTATCTGATTTCTAATTTTTTGGGGGATTGAATATGTACCGAACTCATTATTCGAGCCAGATAACTGAAGAGTTAAATGGAAAAAAAGTAAAAGTTGCGGGATGGGTTTATGAGGTCAAGGACCTTGGAGGAATAAAGTTTCTCTGGCTGAGGGACAGAGAGGGCATAGTTCAAATTACAGCCCCAAAAAAGAAGGTCAATGAAGAGGTTTTTGCTCTCATTCCAAAGCTCAACAGCGAAGATGTGATTGCAGTTGAAGGCGTGGTTAACTTCACCCCTAAAGCCAAGCTTGGGTTTGAAATAATCCCAGAAAAGATTGAGATCCTTTCAAGAGCAGACTCTCCGCTTCCTTTAGACCCTACGGGCAAGGTTAAGGCCGAGCTTGACACTAGGCTTGACAACAGGTTTATGGATCTAAGAAGGCCCGAAGTTATGGCGATATTCAAAATACGCTCAAGTGTTTTTAAGGCAGTGAGGGACTTCTTCTATCAAGAAGGGTTCATTGAGATTCACACACCGAAAATAATAGCCACTGCCACGGAAGGAGGTACGGAACTCTTTCCCATGAAGTATTTTGAAAGAGATGCGTTTTTGGCTCAATCTCCCCAGCTTTACAAGCAAATCATGATGGCATCTGGACTGGACAGAGTATTTGAGATAGCTCCCATCTTCAGAGCGGAGGAGCACAACACAACAAGGCACTTAAACGAAGCTTGGAGTATTGATGCTGAAATGGCCTTCATAGAGAGCGAAGATGAAGTTATGGGACTCCTTGAGAGGCTTGTTGCACATGCGATTAACTACGTTAGAGAACACAACGAGAAGGAGCTCAAGATTTTAGATCTTGAGCTTGAGGAACCAGAGCTTCCATTCAGGAGGATTACATACACTCAAGCTCTTGAAATACTTAAAGACCTTGGAAAAGAAATTCCCTGGGGAGAGGACATTGACACAGAAGGAGAGAAAATGCTGGGGCAATACATCAAAGAGACCTACGATGAGGATCTCTACTTTATCTATCAGTACCCAAGTGAAGCAAAACCCTTCTACATAATGAGGTACGACGACAAGCCCGAAATATCGAGGGCATTTGACCTTGAGTACAGGGGCGTGGAGATAACTTCCGGAGGTCAGAGAGAACACCGCTATGAAAAATTAAAAGAGCAGATTGCAGAAAAGGGTCTGAAAGTAGAAAGCTTTGAGTTCTACCTTAAGGCATTCCGCTATGGCATGCCACCTCACGGAGGCTTTGGTCTTGGAGCCGAGAGACTGCTCAAGCAGATGCTTAACTTGAACAATATTAGAGAAGTTATACTTTTCCCAAGGGACAGGAAAAGGTTGGAACCATAAGAGATTTATATCATTTCATCTTTTTATGATTTTAGGAGACAATTTGCCGGAGGAGGAAATGATGAAGAAAGTTGCTATGCTCATTATTGGATTGTTGATTTTGTCTTCAGTGCCACTTGTAAAATCAGCGGTGCCTTCAACTGCCCAAGTAACCCTGATAGAGCTTGGCCTTGGAGATTCAGTTATTTTTGGGAACTATGAAATCAAGTTTGCGGATGTTAACCCCTCTTGGAGTCAAGTAAACATACATATCTACGAAAAAGGCAAAACCACCCCAAGTGCTACTCCAGTGCTTGGGATTGAAGATAGCTATCCGTTCCCTACTGAGAATAGTCCATTGTTCTACGTAAAAATCGCTTGGATAAAATCATATGAAAAAACCATTTACCTCAGAATTGAATCTCCGCTGAAAAAATTGGAAAGCAAGACTATAAATGAAGGAG
>LGET01000027.1 GCA_001507935.1 Thermococcales archaeon 44_46 | reverse complement strand
TGTTTGTAGATGGCCCTATTTATGTCCCCGTCTTTGAAGGAAATGAGCTGAAGCTTGTTCATCCTAAAGAGGCCGTTGCAGAGGAAGAAGAGTTAATCCACTACATATATGAATTCCCCAGAGGCTTTCAGGTTTTTGAGATTCAATCACCGAGAGAAAATCGCTTCATAGCCAATGCCGATGACTACAACGCAAGGGTTTACATGAGAAAGGAATTCAGAGAGAGCTTTGAGAAAATTGCCAAAAACGTTGAGCTGGCAATAATAAGCGGGCTGCAGGTTCTAAAGGAATACTACCCTGACGGAACAACATACAAAGATGTCCTAGACAGAGTTGAAAGCCACCTCACTATCCTCAACCGCTACAACGTGAAAAGCCACTTTGAATTTGCCTATACCGCAAACAGAAGGGTTAGAGAGGCACTTATAGAGCTTTTACCTAAGTTCACAAGCGTCGGCCTTAACGAAGTGGAGCTTGCTTCAATAATGGAAATAATTGGAGACGAAGAGCTGGCAAAAGAAGTTCTAGAGGGACATATCTTCTCAGTCATAGATGCCATGAATGTTTTAATGGACGAAACCGGAATTGAAAGAATCCACTTCCACACCTACGGCTACTATCTCGCCCTAACTCAATACAGAGGTGAAGAGGTAAGGGATGCTCTGCTCTTTGCATCCCTTGCTGCAGCTGCTAAAGCCATGAAAGGAAACCTTGAGAGAATAGAACAGATTAGAGACGCTTTGAGTGTCCCAACAAATGAAAGGGCAATAGTGCTTGAAGAAGAACTTGAAAAGGAATTCACGGAATTTGAAAACGGTCTTATTGATATGTCTGACAGACAGCTTGCCTTTGTGCCAACAAAGATTGTAGCATCTCCTAAGAGCACCGTTGGAATTGGAGACACAATTTCAAGTTCTGCTTTTGTCAGTGAATTTGGTATGAGAAAAAGGTAGTCTCCTTTATTTTTTAATTTTGGACAAAATTTATATATGAGAAAAAATAAAAAAGTATCTGGCAGAGTGTTTTTAGTATTCTGCTCGCTCTAATCACTTAGGAGGTGGTAATATGCTTTTAGAAGCCCCGGTTTATAAAGAGATTTTTGGAGCTGTGAAGATTTACGAACTGCAAAAAGTCATCAAGATGGACACAGAGACTGAAGATGTTCCCATGTTCACTGTTCAAAATATCCCGAGGGAAGATATCTACAGAACCATTGGAGAAATGGCAATAATTGTGCCGATGAAAAACGAAAAGCTACACTTAGTTGATGGAGTTCTCAAGGCAATCCCCCACAAATCGCCAATCATAATAGTCTCCAACAGCAAGAGAGAGGGCCCCAACAGATATAGGCAGGAAGTAGATCTGGTAAAACACTTCTGCAACCTAACGCACTCGAAGGTTATTATGATCCACCAAAGAGACCCCGGACTAGCGGAGGCGTTCAGAGAGACTGGATATGAAGACATCTTAGACGAAAACGGACTCGTGAGAAGCGGAAAAGGAGAGGGCATGCTCATAGGAATTATGCTTGCTAGGGCAATAGGAGCCAAATACGTAGGATTCATCGATGCTGACAACTACATCCCCGGAGCTGTAAATGAATACGTCAAGGACTATGCTGCTGGCTTCCTGATGAGTGAGAGTGAATACGCAATGGTAAGGCTACACTGGAGGCACAAGCCCAAAGTCAGCAGAGGAACCCTTTACTTCAGAAAATGGGGAAGGGTAAGTGAGATAACCAACCGCTATCTGAACCAGCTGATAAGTGAGAAGACCACATTTGAAACCACGATAATGGCAACAGGCAATGCGGGAGAGCACGCAATGACAATGAAGCTTGCGGAAATCATGCCGTTTTCAACGGGCTATTCAATAGAGCCCTATGAAATAGTGTACCTTCTTGAGCGCTTCGGCAGCTGGGAAAACGTAGAAGAGTTCCAAGATGTTTTTGACCAAGGAATAGAAATATTCCAGATAGAAACGCTAAACCCCCACTTCCACGAGGATAAGGGACAAGAACATGTAAAGGAGATGGTGCTGCTGTCGTTACCCACAATATACCACTCAAAACTCGCATCAGAACGGTTGAAGAGGCAGATTTTAGAGGACCTCAGAATGCACGGAATAATAACAGAAACCGAAGAACCACCAAAACCAAGGATCATGAGACCGATAAAAGACATAGACCCCAAAAAGTGGATGAACGTACTTGAGTCAAACCAAGAAACCCTCCTGAGGTTCGACTTATGAGGGTAATCTTCCTGGACTTGGACAAAACCCTCATTGGAGAAGACTACTCTCCAGAGCCTGCAAAGGAGATAGTGGACTTCCTGAATGAAAAGGGGTTCAAGATAGTCTTTAACTCTTCAAAAACAAAGGCAGAGCAGGAGTATTACCGAAAAGCTCTCAAAGTCCCGGACCCCTTCATAGTTGAGAATGGGAGTGCAATTTACATCCCAAAGGGATACTTTCCCTTTGAATTTCCCTACAGCAGAGAGGATGAAAGTTATTACATCATTGAACTCGGCACAGGGTATGAGACCGTGAGAAAAGCTTTAGATGAGATAAGTGACCGCTTTGGGCTAAAATATTACGGAAACTCAACCATCGAAGAGATTATCGAATTTACTGGTCTCCCAAAGGAGCTTGCAGAACTCGCTGTGAGAAGAGAATACTCAGAGACGATTTTCAAATGGGCAAAAGAGGGATTCCAAAAAGAGATAGAGCAGAGAGGGCTTAAGATCACAAGAGGGAGCAGGTTCTACACCGTTACCGGAGATACCAATAAGGGAAAGGCGGCAAGAATTCTAATAGACTTGTACTCCAGAATTGAAAAAGTAGAAAGCTACGCCGTGGGGGATGGAGAAAACGATATCCCGATGCTTGAAGTTGTTGACCATCCCTTTGCCATAAATATTCCACACAAAAGAGCTAAGAAGATAAAGACAATAAAAGAGCTTATGGAGGTGATAGGATGAAAACACTCATCCTTGCCGGAGGAAAAGGAACTAGATTGTGGCCATTAAGCAGGGAACTCATGCCAAAGCAGTTTATAAGAATTTTTGACAGCACTTCTCTTTTCCAAAAGACCGTTGAAAGGGCATTAAAATTCTCAAAACCCAAGGAAATATTCATCGTTACAAACAGGGAGTATAAGTTCAGAGTTATGGACGATCTGAGGGAGCTCGGCATAGAGGTACCAGAAGAAAACATTCTCCTCGAGCCCGTTGGAAAGAACACCTTACCCGCGATTTTCTGGGGAATGAAGGCCATAGAAGAGAACTACGGAAAATCAAAAGTCGCTGTTCTGCCCTCAGACCACCTGATAAGAGTTAATGACGACTACATAAAGGCATTTGAAAACGCTGAAAAACTTGCAGACAAATATTTCATTACCTTTGGTATTAAACCAACGAGGCCTCACACCGGCTACGGCTATATAAAACCCGGAGAAAAACTCGAAGGAGGATACAGAGTAGCGGAGTTCAAAGAAAAACCAGACTACGAAACCGCAAAACGCTATGTCGAAGAAGGCTACTACTGGAACAGCGGTATGTTCCTTTTTGATAGCTCTCTATTCATCGAAGAAGTGAAGAATCTCGCGCCAGAAGTGTACAATGCCTTCGAAGATGCAAAGAGCATTGAAGAAGCATACGAGAAAGTCCCAGAGATTTCCGTAGATTACGGCATCATGGAAAAGACCAACAAAGCAGCCGTAGTGCCTTTAAACACTTACTGGAATGACCTGGGAAGCTTTGATGCACTATACGAAGCCTTTGAGAAAGATGAACATGGTAATGCCGTAAGCATAAGAGGGTTTAAAGGCGATTATATAAACGTAGATTCAAAAGACAATCTGATAATAACAGAAAGGCTAACCGCAACTGTGGGAGTGGAAGACCTAGTGATAATAGACACCGGGGATGCCCTGCTCGTAGCTAAGAAAGGAGAAACCCAGAAAGTCAAAGAGGTCTACAAAAAGCTGGTAGAAAAAGGAGATGAGAGATCCATAGTCCACAGAACTGCCTACAGACCCTGGGGAGCCTATACAGTTCTTGAAGAAGGGGAGAGATACAAAATAAAGCGCCTAACCGTCCTGCCCGGCAAAAGATTATCCCTCCAAAGGCACTATCACCGTTCAGAACACTGGGTTGTTGTTAGAGGAACTGCGAAAGTAAAGGTCGGCGATAAAGAGCTCCTCCTAAGGCCGGGAGAGAGCACATTCATTCCCGCAGGGGTTGTCCACAGGCTCGAAAATCCGGGAAAAGTGATCCTTGAGGTCATAGAGACTCAGATCGGGGAATATCTAGGGGAAGATGACATTGAAAGGTTCCAGGATGACTTCGGGAGAGACTAAAAATGGGGAAAGAAAGCTGCAAAGACAGATGGGAAAGACTCAGCGAAACGCTCTCCTCCCTTTCAATTAGCCTACTCGGCACTATACTCTTCGTACTTGTGATAAGCTACTTCACTCTAAAGGGACTTGGGAATGCTAAGATCACCGTCCCCATTCAAGGGGTTAATGTAGAGATAACCTACCCAGAGATGAAACTCCCGATAGACTTCGACGCATTGTATAGGGTTATAATACTCCTCTTTGGTACAGTGTTAATTGGAATCCCTATACCCCTCCTACCTGAAAACATGAAGGCACTAAAGGGAGGAGTTGCACTAATTCAGGTTGCAGTCTTTACCTATGCATTCTATTCCTTCATAGCAATCATCCTTGAGCTTATAAAAGCACTTGCGTGAGGTGATGGTGATGGGCAAGATATTCGGAACGTTTGGAGTTAGAGGGATTGCAAATGAAAAGATAACCCCAGAATTTGCACTCAAAATGGGGATGGCATTTGGAACGCTCCTAAAAAGGGAACAGCCCGGCAAGGAGCTATGGGTCGTAGTGGGAAGGGATACCAGAGTTAGCGGCGAGATGCTCAAAAATGCCCTGATAAGCGGTCTTCTAAGCGTTGGAGTTAACGTCATAGATGTTGGCATAGCACCGACACCAGCGATTCAGTTTGCATGCAAGTACTTCAAAGTCGATGGAGGGGCTGTAATAACTGCAAGCCACAATCCACCTGAATATAATGGGATAAAACTCCTCGAGCCAAATGGTCTAGGCCTTAAAAAAGAAAGAGAAGCAATTGTAGAGGAGTTATTCTTCAAAGAAGACTTTTACAGAGCTAAGTGGGACGAGATAGGTCAGCTGGTTGAGAGGGACATAATAAGGCCCTACATAGACGCAATAAAGGCAAAGGTGGATGTGGAGGCAATAAGAAAGAGAAGACCCTTTGTCGTGGTGGATACTTCGAATGGTGCCGGCTCGCTAGTGCTTCCCTACCTTCTGAGAGAACTCGGCTGTAAAGTTGTTAGCGTAAACGCCCACCCAGATGGACACTTCCCGGCAAGGAATCCAGAACCAAATGAAGAGAATCTCCAAGGATTTATGAAGATCGTGAAAGCACTTGGAGCGGACTTTGGAATAGCCCAAGATGGCGATGCAGACCGCTCAGTCTTCATAGACGAGAACGGAAACTTTGTTCAAGGAGACAAAACCTTCGCACTCGTCGTGAAAGCAATGCTCGAAGAGAATAAAGGAGGCCTAGTTGTAACGACCATAGCAACATCCCACATAATAGACGAGCTCGCCAAAACCTACGGAGGAAAAGTCCTGAAGACAAAAGTTGGGGATCTGATAGTTTCGAGGGCACTGCTTGAGCACAATGGACTTGTAGGCGGAGAAGAAAACGGGGGAGTTATCTTCCCAGACCACGTTTTGGGCAGAGACGGAGCTATGACCGCTGCAAAAATAGTTGAAATCTTTGCAAAAAGCGGTAAAAAGTTCAGCGAGCTTATAAACGAGCTTCCAAAGTTCTATCAGGTAAAGACCAAGAGGCACATAGAAGGGGACAGAAAGGCTATAGTGGCAAGGGTAGCGGAGATCGCAGAGAAAGAAGGGCTAAAAGTCGACACAACCGATGGGACAAAAGTTCTTTTTGAAGACGGATGGGTGCTCGTAAGAGCAAGCGGAACAGAGCCGATAATAAGAATCTTTGCAGAAGCAAGAAGCGAAGAAAAAGCAAAAGAATACCTCAACATAGGACTGGAGCTGCTGGAAAAAGCCTTAAAAGGCTAATTTTTATCAACTTTTTAAACCTTAATATGCCAACCTCTGGTTTCTTTAATCTTTAAATATCCCCGAAGCTACTCTGCGCCGATGAGAAACGAGAATTATGTAAAGAAGTGGGCAACAATTCTTTTCCTCTCCATACTCACCGGGATAGTTGGTGGGTTAGGGGCAGTTGTCTTTAGAGAGATGATATCTTTTACGAGGTTGCTGTTTTTTGATATTCTACTTCCGCACATCTCTATCTATTATCATGGGTATAATCTTGGATACATTTTGCTTCCAGCAATAGGGGGCCTCATAGTTGCACCACTAATTAAAAGTCATCCCGAACTAAAGGGGAACGGCATACCTGAAGTCATAGAGGCAGTAATATTTAAGAGAGGAGAAATAAAGGGCAAGCTGGCGGTTTTAAAGGTAGTAGCAACTTCAATCACCATTGGAAGTGGGGGAAGTGTTGGGAGAGAAGGCCCCATAGGTTTCATTGGAGCCTCACTAGCCTCAGCCTTAGCACAGACTTTTAAACTCTCTCCAGAACTGAAAAAACTCTTAACGACCTGTGGCTTGGCTGCAGGGATAGCGGGGACGTTTAATACTCCCTTTGCCGGAGCGATGTTCGCCCTTGAAGTCGTTTACATGGGGATATTTTCAATAAACCTCATCCCGATATTCTTATCCGCTGTCGTGGCCAATACCGTGACATTGCTGTTCTTGGGAGATGCTTTTGAGGTCAATATCCCCCTCCAGATCGCCCATAATCACAGCGAACTTCTCTTCCTGTTCCTTATGGGATTACTGTTTGGCGTTCTAGCGGCTTATTGGGTAAAGTTTCTGTTCTGGCTGATAGATAGGTTTGAAGCTATTAAAACACCGCTGTGGACAAAGCTTTTTGTTGGGGGACTAAGTGTTGGCTTTATCGGGATGTTCTTTCCCAGATATGGGATACTTGGAGTTGGTTATGAAGCGATGGAGCTTGCCATCGCAGGACTGCTTCCCCTTACTACCCTTATTCTTCTAGGAATCGGAAAAATGATGGCAACGTCTTTGACAATATCCTCCGGCCACAGCGGTGGCATCTTCGCTCCCAGCCTTTATATCGGTGCCCTCCTCGGAGCGGCATATGGAACGGTTCTAAAGCTTTTCTTCCCCGCTATTGAAATCAACCCCGCCGTTTATGCCCTGGCAGGTATGGCGGCGTTCTTTAGCGGAATAACTCAGGCCCCAATAAACCAGATACTTATGGTAGCAGAGCTCACCAGAGGATATGCCCTCCTTCCCGGAGTTATAACCTCCGCAACAACGAGCTTTTTAACAGCCAGGTTTATTCTCAAGGGCTCCTCAGTATATACTCTCAAGCTCGAGCGGAGAGGACTTCACGTAAAAACCGGTCATCCCATTGTTTTAGAGACTATCCCCGTTGGTGAAATCATGACCACAAACCCGGTCTTTGTTTACAAGTGGAATACACTAAAATATGTTGAAGAGCTCGTTGCAGAGACCGGCCACGATTGCTTTCCAGTTGTTGATGAACAGATGAACGTACTGGGGATAGTGGGAATAAAGGACTTCCTGAACCTTTCTCATAGAATAAAAGCACTACCGATAGAGAGGTTTTTGCGCAAAGAGTATGGCGTCGGATATTTGAACGAAACAGCCCAGGATGCATTTGAAAAACTTATGAAGCATGACCAAAACCTCCTTCCGATTATTGAAAGCCCCGAAAACAAAAGGCTTATTGGTGTTGTAACAAAGAGGACATCTACAAAGCATACTATCGGGCATTAAAAGAAATGTATATAGAGGAATAATCATTTTGAAAGCATTCCAATCATGTAAAAGAGAAGCTTTGCGGCGGTTAAAGCTGTAACATCCCCAAGCTCCATTCCTGCAACTTCCATTATATCAAAACCAATGACCTCTTTGTTCTTCATCAACCATTCCAGTGCCTCTACGACTTCCCAGAACCTCAATCCGCCAGCTTCGGGAGTCCCAGTTGAAGGAACCATTGAAAGATCAAAGACATCTATGTCTACTGAAACATATACCGGCTCTGGAAGGTCTTTTACAATCTCTTTGAACCTTTCAACGGTGTAGTTCCTTGCATGAACCCAAGGTATGTCAACCTCTCTGGCATACTCCACTTCCTCTTTTGTGCCGCTCCTTATTCCAAACTCGGCAACTTTTATCCCAAGTTCTGAAATCCTTCTGGCGACGCATGCATGGTTCCATGGATTGTCTTCATAGCTCTCCCTTAAATCGAGGTGGGCATCAAAAACCACGTAGCTTTTCGGTTTTAATGCCTTCACTGGAGCGAAAGTCATTGAGTGCTCACCGCCCAAGATTATGGGCACGACCTTGGGATTAGCTTTCTTTATTTCTTCTATAGTTTCAATGCCTCTTTTTATGGTTTCAAGAGGGTTACCAGCGACGATTGCTAAATCACCAACGTCAGCTATCTTTACCTCTGCAATATCAATGTCGTAGTCCAGAATGTAGCTCTCAAGATTGAGCGTGGCCTGTCTTATTAACGTAGGCCCGAACCTTGTTCCGGGTTTGTAAGAGGTCGTTCCGTCGAATGGGATGCCGAGGATTACAAAGTCAGCCTCCTCAACATCGCTCATTGGAAACTCAAGCTTTAGCGTCTCATAGGTATAGAGGAGTTCCATCATCCTTCACCCGGAGAGGGTTTAGAATAGGGGTTAAAAAGTTTTGCAAGATTAAAAGCTAAAGAGGAACGACAATTTTCTCATTGGGTCTTAGAGGAACTTCTCTGCCAGCTATGCTAAGCTTAATGACCTCCTTGCCCTCGTCACTCTTCACAATGACTTCTTTTGGAGTAACTCTAATCTCAAGCCACCTCCCTCTGAATGAAAACCCAAACTTCACTGCTTTCCATTTTGAAGGAAGATGCGGGTTAATGCTTATGCCATCCTCAGTTATGTCAATGCCACAGAAACCTCTAAACAGTGTTTGCCATACTCCACCAGCCGTTGCGAGATGAAAACCATCGTGTGTATTCCCATATAGATTTTTAAGGTCTATATATGCGCATTTCATAAAATACTCATATGCTAGATCCCCATATCCTAGCCAAGAAGCAACTATCGAGTAAGCGGGCATTGAAAGGGAAGACGCATGAGTTGTACGGACAATGTAGTAGTCGAAGTTCCTTTTGATTGTATCAATATCAAACTGGTCTTTTAACAAGTATTGAGCAGCTATAACATCTGCCTGCTTTATTAATCTTGTTTTCCCTATTTTCTTCCTGATTTCTTCAGGAAGTCTTGCTTCTCCGATGCCATGGGGATCAACCGTGTAATCCTGTAAGGCAAAGTATCCATCAAATTCCTCAAAAACCCCATCTACCTGCGGTGGAAGGTACATTTTCTCGGCTATTTCCCTCCACTTTAGCACCTCTTCTTCTGTAACCTTTACTCTGTCCACAGTTTTCTTCCAGTATCCCCCTTTATTCAGAGCTTTTTTATAATAGGCAACCCCTAAAAGGAGATTGTGTTTTGCCATTAGATTAGTAAAAAAGCTGTTGTCCACGTGTTCATGATACTCATCCGGCCCTATGACCTTCTTTATCACATAGCCTTTCTTCTCGTCAAATTCTACCCTGCTTGCCCAGAAGCGAGCCGTTTCAAATATAATTTCAAGCCCGTATTTTGCCATAAAATCCTCGTCATTGGTAAATTTGTAATAAAGATCCACCGTGTACGCTATGTCAGCCGTTATATGGTGTTCTTCCTCTCCGGTGTAAATACGAACAACTTCCCTTCCCGCCATATCAAGGGGGACCAGAGGAGGTGTCGCTTCATACCCATCATCAGCCGATTCCCATGGAAACTGGGCCCCTTTATATCCATTCAGCTTTGCATTCTCCTTAGCAGCTTCCAGGTTTCTATATCTATACATAAGCATCCTTTTGGCATCTTCGGGAAAAACAGCTATGAAGAATGGAAGTGCATAAATTTCCGTGTCCCAAAACACGTGCCCTCTATATCCAAAGCCATGTATTCCCCTAGCCGTTAGGGAAATGTTGTTGTCCCTCGGTAAAGACTGAATTAAATGAAAAAGACTGAAATTAAGGCCTTTTTCAGCCTCCTCATCGCCTTCAATCTCAACTTTTGCCTTTTTCCATATCTCGCTCCAATATTCTCTGTGTTCAGCAAAAAGCTTTTCAAAACCAAGCTCTTTGACTTCTCCAAGCTCTTTCAAAGTTTCATCCTTTAGAGCGCTATCTCTTTCCGAGGAGATTACTATGTATTTAACAAATTCATAAACTCTATCGGCTTCAACCTCTATACTGAGAACCTCTGCTATGCCTTTAACGCTCTTAACTACACTCCTGTTAGCTTCTTTGTCTGTTATAAGGGAGCTCGCTATTCCAAGAGTATACTTCCCATCTATGGTCTTAACTCCTGCATATATGAAATCTTCCCCAAAATCGAGTTCCTCAGCATAACAGTGCTTAACCAGTATCTCAGGGCGATAGGAGGGATTTGCAACATCAACATCAATCGGGTTGATCAGGGTTAATAGGCCTTTTTTATCTGCCTTGAACTTGAACTTAAGCACAACTACGTTTTTTCTCTTACCATGAACAATTCTAAGACTCTCATAGCTTACCCTCGCTCCCTTGTTAGTCTCCAGTTCAATCCAGGTTTTTAAAGTTCCATCCTCAATATCGAGCTCTCTCTCATATTTCAAAAGTTTGTGTGTGCTCAGGTTAAGGGGCTCTCCATTGAACATCATTCCCAGTCCAATTACTCGAGGGGCATTCACAATCTCCCTATAAAAGTAAGGGGCATAGTCATAAATTCCCGCAACAGTTGTGCCATACACTGTGGGCTCGAGTTCGATTTCACCTCGTATTCCGATATGGCCATTTCCAAGGGTTAGTATTGTTCCATAGACTTCTTCAGTCTTCGGAGAGTACTCTTTAAACTGGAAGTTAAACTTCATATTCCTCCCCCCTTTCTATCACTTTGTGAAGAGTATCAATGTTCAGTTCTGCAAAATCCTCAAATGTCACGTCAGCATCAAGTTCCGCTTCCCTTTCATAACCCAAAGTGAAGGCACCAAGCTCCTTTCCAGCACGAACTCCAGCGGGGGCATCTTCAACAACAAAGAAAAATCTTATATCTGGGAAGTTCCTCTTTAGCTCTTCCATAGCTAATTTAAACACATCTTTTTTACTTGGGGCTTTCCCACTGACGTTTACATCAAACAAGTCAGCAAGTGTCATTTCACCAACCTTAACTTTCTTTGCCAGCTTTGTTGCATTTTTAGATGCTGAAGCTAAAGCATTCTTAATGCCAGCTTTTTTTGCTTCTATCAAAAATTGTATTGCGTTCCAGTTAACTTCATATTCTCCTCTGTCGAACATATCATTGACTATTTTATTTTTGAACTCTGCAAACTCATGAAGGAGCTTTTTCCTTTTTTCTTCCGTATCTGCACCATACTTTTCATAAATCCCTGTAAGTTCCAGTATGTTATGAGCCCCTTCATATCTGGGCTTGCCCGAGACATGGTTTACATAGAAATCATGGTCTATATCAGTACCATATGCTCTAGCTGCTCTCCTCCACGCTTCTTCATGAGGGGTAAAGACTAACACCCCATCAAAGTCCCATATCAGTGCAATCATCCTTTACCACCCGTTTGACGTTCTATCTTGTCTATTGTAACGCTTTGGGCCTCAACATCCTCAACCTCTGCATCAAAGCCTCCAATGGTCAGCGTTCCTTTTTCGTATTCAAGAACAAAGTTGCTCACAATTCCAAAGCGGTTTACAGAACGAACTCTACCTCTAATTTTAAGGGGAAAACCATTTTTTACATCGCGCCCTTCAACTGTAACTATTGGGGTATACCCAAGTCTTAAGAGAGTCTCAAGTTCATTAAGGGCCATAGAGAATTCAATAAAGATTTTTGGATACAATTCCGGCCTTGGAATCCAGCATAGTACCTCCTTAGCTTTTATCCATAGATTGTTGTGAATGTTTAGTAATCTAAGAAGCAAATCTTTTTCATGAATTACATAGCCATAAACCTCCGTATTCGAGACCGGAAGCTTATGGATACTGAAAAATCTTCTTTTAGCATATACTGCCCTGGACAAATCTGAGATAACAAGTAAGAAGTTGCCCAATTCAGAGGTTTTTATTTTCACTTGATCTTTAAATCTTTCAAATTCCTCGAAGCTTACAGTACCTGGGTATACCAGCAGATACAGGTTCACATTTCTTTGGAGAGCACCTAGAAGATAGGGCTTAAGCTCTTCAAAGATCGGAGCCGGAAGTTCAGCCCGGATCTCTACTTCGGCAGCATTTATCGTTTCTATGATACTTGCTAAAACACCCTCCAAACTTCTAACCATTGAGATATACGGCCCTTCTTCTTCAGGTCTGCTCTTTATTTTTGCGAGTTCTTCCTGGAGAGTGCTCTTTAAAAGATCAAACTTCATTTTTTGAACATCTATGAGAGCACTTATATCGCTTGCAGTATACACCCTTGGTCTTCCAGAGGAGGCCCTAATGAACCCTTTTCTAATCAGACTTTGAATTATATTGTAAAGCTGAGGCTGGTGAATGTCCAGAGATTCCAAAAGTTCCTTCACAGTGGCCCCATTTTTTATGAGTAGGGTGAGATAAACTTCAGCTTCTCTCTTCGTGAGCCCTAGCTCCTGCAGCTTTTCAATTAAAAAAGTATAGTTTTCCATTACGGCACCCCACTGCTCACTGCTCCTAATATTTTTGTGCAATAATACTATTTAAATATATTGGATACTACATCAGTAAGGTTTATATAATATCATTGTAGTATAAATATTGACAGACCCCATTATTTGGACATTAATGAAGGAGGGAAAAAGAATGAAGAAAGTCCTCGTTGGAGGCCTTTTGATTTTTGCCTTGCTTTTTGCAGTAGTGGCCTCAGGATGCATAGGAGGCCAAACCCAGACACCAACTGGAGAAACAA
>LGET01000026.1 GCA_001507935.1 Thermococcales archaeon 44_46 | reverse complement strand
ATAGAAGTAGCGCTCAAGCTCCCATTCTGTAACCTTTATTGTTTTTCTTTCAATTTTGTTTTTCTCTAGGTATCTCTGATACTCTTCCCATTCTTCTGTTTTGTGTTCAATGAAGTTGCGATAAGCTTCTCCAAGAGTATCCTTAACTACTCTGTCTCTCTTCAGCTCTTCGAGGGCTTCTTCTAAAGTCTTTGGTAAAACCTCTATCCCCAAAGCGTCCCTCTCTTTTTCTCCCAGCTCATATACGTTCTCTTCAACGTAAGCAAACGGCTCGGTTTTGTGTTTTATCCCATCAATACCTGCCATTAAGACAGCTGCAAATGCAAGATATGGATTTGCACTTGGATCAGGACAGCGGTACTCTATTCTTGCGCCATTTCCTGCATATGCGGGAACCCTTATCAACGTGCTCCGGTTTTTGTATCCCCACGAGATATATACTGGAGCCTCGTATCCTGGCACTAAACGTTTGTATGAGTTAACAGTGGGATTGGTTATTGCTGCTAAAGCTCTTGCATGCTTTAAAATACCCCCAATGAAGTGGAGGGCCTCATCACTTAGTCCTTCCTCCCCCTTAAAGATATTCCTTCCATCTTGCCAGAGGCTTATGTGCATATGCATTCCATTGCCGGGCTTTCCGAAAAGAGGTTTTGGCATAAATGTGGCATAAAGGCCGTAACTTTCTGCAACTGCTTTAACTAAGTACTTGAACCTGACTATGTTATCGGCAGTTGTTAAGGCATCTGCAAAGCGGAAATTTATTTCATGCTGTCCCGGACCGACTTCATGGTGTAGAACTTCGGGGATTAACTTAAATGTTGGCATGTAGTAAGCTATAGTCCTCTTAATTTCCCTAGCTTTGTCCAGATTAATAAGATCAAAATAGCCTCCACCATCAGGAAGCTTGAGCTCCCACGACCCGTTCTTCTCAAAGAGATAAAACTCCGGCTCAACTCCTATATAGGCTGTTATCCCCATCTTTTCCAGTTCTTCTACGACTGAACCAAGTATCCTTCTTGGATCAGCATAGTAGGGCTTTCCATCTTTGTAGATATATCCGAATACCTTTGCAATTCCTTCCCACGGGACTTCAACGTAAGTGGTAGGATCTGCTTTGAAAAGGAGGTCACTGTCCTCTAGTCCCTGAAATCCTGGAATTGAAGCCCCATCAAAGGATATTCCCTCAGTAACGGCCTCTTCATACCGTTCAATCGGAACCTCCATTCCTTTTGGGGCACCATTTATGTCAACAAAAATTAGTTGCAGAAACTTGGGCTTGTTTGAATCATATCTGATGAAGGATTTAATCTCGTTCATTTTTATCCCACCTATTTTGATAACATTTTCATTATTAAACATGCAACTTAATACAATATTCATAATATAAGCCTTTCTACTGAACTATTGGCAAAATGGCAATTAGGTTGGATTATATCACACACGTGTCTAAAAACTGTTTCGTTGGATGAAAATTTGATTCCCTCTTGTCTATGATGCTCGAAAGGAAAGTTTTTATTCTCTTCCACAAAGAAATAATACATGCCTACGGAAGACGAACTACTCCAGAAAGAACTCTCTCGTCTAAATTTCCACTTACCAAAAAGTAGAAAGAGCCTTAAGGTTCTCCTTGAGGAGGACGAGCCTAAAGTACAGCTTAGGGACGGCCAGTTTCATTTTTTCAAGAAAGACGAGTTGAAGTACCTCAGCACTTTACTCGATAGTGATGAACATGGGTCTCTTTCTCTGCCTATAATACTCGAAATTACTCCAACATGGCATGGCTACTTCAGGGTCAGGGGAAAAGCTGCGGTCAAGGTTATTGAAAAGATACTCGGAACCTACGATATGTTAGAAGAAAAAAGTGAAGTGATACTCCCCCGTTATCTCATTCCGGAAATTCGGAAAAAATTGCCTACAACAACGACCTATGCCTTTATAATAGACATGTTGGAGTAGGTTTGGTGAGTAATATGGATGAAAACAAAATTCTGCTCCATTATTACATGTTCACAATCCCCCATATAACAGTCTTTGCGGGAGCGGTATTGGGTATTCTTCTCATTTTACACGTTGACGTGAAGAAAGCACTTGGGATATTTGCTACGTTTTACGGTGTTTTACTCATTATAATAGCAGCATTAGTTAGAAACCAGTTTTCAAAATTAGCGTTATACAGAATAAGTTTGTTGTTTTTTATAGTATTCACACTTTTGGGCGTTTTATTGGTTATAATGTGAAACTTTATATTTGTCTGACTACAAATTATTTGGGGGAATGGTTATGAAGAGGATTATCTCAACTATTACCCTAATATTATTGATGCTATCTTCCTTGGTGTCTTCTCAGTATCTGTTTCTCTCGACAAGGGAAGATAGAGTCACTATAGTGTCAGGGGACTATAAAGAAGGCATTCTCACCATTATGAACAACGGAGACAAGGAATTTCAAGTGGTAAGCTACCGGAGATATTACGTAGTTGATGAAAACAATAGGGAGGTTTCTGGTATCAGCCTGGAGCTCTATAAACCCACGGGGGAACTTATATCTCCTGGAGTTATATATACATATTGGAAACCTAATGAAACAAGAACTTTACGATACAAAATCTATGTTAATGAAAGCGTAGAGGTGGGTAGGTATACTCTGTTCATAGTCTTTTGGGGGTTTTTGGGATCGGGAGAAACAGACATTATTACGGTCCCCATTTCACTTGAGATTACAGATATTCCGCTGGTAGTTAAAGAAACCACTGTGCAAATAAAAGAACGGGGAATTTCAACTTTTCACGTATTCAACGGAGAGACATTAGAAGTACACTCAACGATTTATAATCTCAAAAATTCCCCAGTATATGTGAGCGGAAGTTTGTATCTAGAGCAAAACGGAAAACACTATCTTAAGAAAGATATAGCAGTAACTCTCACACCGGGGGAGAACTTAGTTCAAGTGGGCATTTCAATCCCATATGAACTCCCTTCTGGAGAATACAAGTTAGTATATGTCCTTACATATCCAAAGGGGACGTATTTGTTCTCAAAGAATTTTTATGTGTACTTTGGAGTTGATTTAGTTGATATATCTCTAGAGAGAACTCAGATAATGGAAGACGAATCTAACACTGCTTATTTTACAATATTGTCTGAGAGGATTATCCCGGTGAATCTTACCCTTGAAGTATATGGGGCCAACAACGAGCGCATATACAACCAAACCGAGGAGATTATCCTTACTAAAGGGAGCAATATTGCGAAAATACAAATACCGCCTTTACCGCCGGGCAGCAGGAAAATAATAGGTAAAATATCTTTTGGACACATAGAACTCGATCAGGGCTCATCCAGTTACGAGGTCTTGGCATATCCAAGGATTGAAAATGTTTCTTATCAGAAGCTCTCACTAGCTCCAAATAAAGGGCAAGTAAAGTTTTTGGTAAAAATTAGCAATAGGAACCCTCGCGAGATAAAGGGAACATTATCCTACAGCTTCTTTGGCATTAACGGTACGATACTAAAAAGCTCTAAAGATATTACCCTATCTCCAGGGAACAATGAGGTGGAGTTCATCACAGAGCTGCCACTAGGAGAAATAGGTTATGAAATTTCTCTAGAGAGTAATGGGAAAGAACAGAAAGTCCAGGGAACCCTAAAGCTGGAACTTCCAAGTTCTACAACCACCTCTTCAACCCAGAGCTCTTCCTCATCAACACCCCTTTCCACCAGCCCGGCTTCTCCTGAGGGGACTCCACTAAAATACTATGTTGTTGTAATAGTGCTGCTTGTGCTGTTTTTCTTGCTCTTGTTTGGTTACTACTCAAAACCTAAAAGCTCAAGAAAAAGAGAAAGACCCAGACCAAGAAGAAGGTCTCCATTGGGCAAGTTCAAAAAGCCCAAAAAGCCTGAAATTAGAGAATATAATGAACTACCCAAAAAATAGCCAAATCTTTATAATCTCTTTTCTTTAAATCTTAACAAGGTGAGGGGGCTGGGACTGTCGGGTCTTTGACCCGAGGAAGTTCCGCCCACCGCACCGGGGCCGCGGTGCCGTAAGGCACCTCCCGAGAGGGAGGGCAACGGCGCAGAAACGACACGTCCCCTCAAAGATGAGAATGAAAGCGGTGAAGGGAGCTCGCGAGAGCTCCCGAGCTAACCCGCAGACGATTTGAGGGGGAGCGGTGAAACGGCCGTCCCGCGGGGTGCAAGGCCGAGAGAGGGGCGATGAGTTCCCGGTGTGAGCCCCGTGGTAGGCCGCTTAGTCGAATGTCCCTTTAATACAGAAGGCGGGCTATAGCCCCCTCACCTCATCTTTAGATCCAAGAGAGAGGCCAATAAGATTAAGGCCCCACCTATTATTGTTCTTACTGTGGGCACCTCTCCGAAGATTAGCATTGCGTATATAACCGCACTAAGAGGGTCGATGTAACTTAAAAGAGCTGCTTCGTTTGCTTCTACTTCCTTTAGGCCGTCCATATAAATCAGCAGAGCAAACGCAGTGTGGACTATTGCAATAATTCCAACAACAGATAGGGAATACGTGGAGGCACTTATTCCTTCTAAAGCTACCACTAATGGGAAGAGAACAAGCACAGCAAAAAAGAGCTGGAAGAAAGTGAGATATGAGCTTTCAATATCCCTTAGGTATCTGCCCAAGACAGTTACGCTAGCATAGAACAGAGCTCCCAGAGATGCGAAAATTATCCCCAAAAAATCTTTACTTTTAAGAGAAATTTCACTCTGGGTACCTATTATAAACGCTCCCACAAGAGCCATGAAAATAAAGGCTATCCTTTTTGTCGTTATTTTCTCTTTGAGAAATGCCGCGGAGAGTATAACAACTATTACCGGGGCCAGGTAGTAAATAAGCGTAGCCTTCGCTATGTCTGTGTATAAAACTGCGGAAAAGAAAAATACCCAGTTTAATCCAAGCACAGCTCCGAGCAGAAATACCAAGTGCAATTTGGGTTTTATTCCTGAGAACGCTTTTTTGATCCATCTATAGTCGTTAAGGGTGTAGAAGAACAGAAAGATTAGGCTGCCTAAAAGCACTCTATAAAAGGCTAATTTCAAGCCGCTTAAATTTGAGTACCTAGCAAAAATTCCTACACTCCCCCATATAGCCATAGAGATTATTATTTTAGTGCGTCCGTTGATCATGAGTTACCCTCCGTGCTTTCCTTCCACAGCTCGTATGCTTCTCTAACCTCTTTTTCTCTAAATTTGGGGACAGCATCTTTAAATGGGTTGAAGGATTCCAGTTCTCGCTCGCTGTTTCCTATATATGTGGCAATAAGGCCTACCTTTGAGTGGAGAGAAGAAGGCAGACGGAGAATCCTCTTTACGTCAACAGTTACCCTTCCGTCAAAATATGCTTTTGAAAATGTTGTGGATAAGCTGAACAATCTTAAAAGTGTCTTGTATCCAACTCCCTGAGGAAACGCGGTCAATAGGGCTTTTTTTACAAAATTTTCGTATATATTATCTCTATTCTCCATTATTGGGTTTATTTGCGTCTTATTTAAACCAATGTTTCTCAGGTGATGTTCGGTGATTCTCTTAATAAAATAACCAAACCTCAATCTAAAGACCCGGTAATAGCCAGATGACAGCAGTATTTTTCTTTCTTGGATATCTTCGAAAGTTATTTCTTCGGCACTGGATATATAGCTCAAAATTCTTTCCCTGGCTTTTGAGTCCAGTTCGAGAGCCCAATCATCTAAAACCCTGATATGGTAGCCCCTGCCAGAATAAACAACATGAATGTTTTCAACTCCAAAATCCTCCCTCAGAATAATGAGAGTATCCCTGGCTAATTCCTTGGCATCTTCAAGACATACTGGACACACAGTTCCTGCTTCATGGTTGCACCTCTTTAGGGGGAGGTCTTTTGCATCTATGTCAAAAACTAACTCCGCTCCAAGCCAGCCATCCATATTTTTCGGATCACTGTATAAAGCTACGCTGGAATAGATTGAATAGGGGGCTGTAATTTTTACATAGTCTTCTAAATCTTTAATATCATGAAATGCATTTTTTCTGTCATTGGGACCTTCTCCAGTATGGTCGAATCCGAACTCCCTATTCTCTAAGGTGTCCAAAATAAACTTTGGAATTTTCTTTGGATTCCACTCTTTTGAATAATATTTTGTTCTCTCCTCCTTGCTGACTTCCCTAAAGAGGCTGCTCATTCTCTTCACCTTCGTTCTTTTTCTTACTCAGATACAGCTTTCTCAAATAGTATGTCAGTGGATTCCTGATGTACTTGCAGTCTTTGTCTGGCTTGCAGAGCTGGGGCGCACTGGAACGTATTTTTTCACAATTAGGGGGAAAATACCATGTTGAATTTCCACTGTCTTCTAAAGTCGGTTCCAGCGTGTAGCCAAAACCTAGATGATACCATATGTTCTTGATCTCGTTAGGCTGATCGTGAAAAAGAGGAGGCTTGCATCTATTGCCAGCCTGAATTATCAAGGGTAGAATTTCTTCTTTTATTACCCTTAGATCTTTGACACAGTCTTTCACTCTAACGTCTCTTTTAGGGGGGTTAGGGCATATCCTAGCATAGCTCAAGAAAGAAGTCAGCAATACAGTTATAGCGTAGTTCCGCAATCCACTCGGGACTCCACCCATTGCGATTTTAATACAAGGGGGGAATATATCAAAACGCAAAGGCTGAGCAGTAGTGCTGAATTTCTCAACTCTCTCTTTAAAGTACTCTTGAGCAAGCTCGCTTAGCCGGGAATAAAGTTCCACGTAGTAGTGAGGCAGTTCTTCTCTGATATCATAAAGAATGTTGACTGCCTTTTCGAGGTTTTTCTCGAAACTCTTCTTCCACAGCTCAATCACTTGTACTCTATTTAGGTATACATACCCGTTTTTTATATAAAAATTCTTAAGAGAGTCGTCATTTAAGGAAATGAATTCTTTTAGAGGCATTTTGTACTTAAGGCTTATTTTATCTTTTTCTTCAGGGGGCAACTCTTCATGGAGGGTTTTCTCAATTATTGTTCTGTCTCTCTTTGGAATCTCATTTTCAGATGTCTTTTCCAAGGGTAAAGCAAGCTCATCAAAGTTTTCTGACGACTCTATCTTTGTTAGATATATCTTCAAGTTTGCCTCCTTAACTAGCTCCATCTCCACTCCATAGGGAGAAAATGCCAAAGCTCCTAAAAGAGCATAAAAGCTTATCAAATCTCTCCAATCATCCAAATTTAGCAAATAATCGGGGATTTTATTGGTATTTACCCACCGAACTCTTTCCAGAGCCAGCTCTATGTCCAAATAGGTGGGAATAATCTCAAGTAGCTCATTGATGCTCTCAAATTCATTCAATAATTCTTGGGCTCGTCTCCCAAATGGGTCTAGCATTGACTCACCTTTTAGAATACTATCTCTTTCACAATAAAACTCTTTTGTTATGGGATTATTATAAAGGTTTATCAATCCCTTAGAAATTTTACAATATCATAAGCATGGGACACACAAATATCCAAAAACCTTATATTCTAAAGAATAGTAATTTGAGTAGATGATTGGGGAGTTTAAAGTAATGCCAATATAGGTGATTTATTATGGTAGATGGCTTTTCCATAAGAAGGGTAAAAAGTGGGATTCCGGGATTTGACGATCTAATTGGAGGAGGGTTCCCTGAAGAATCAACGATCCTTATCACCGGTAGTACTGGAACTGGTAAAACTACTTTTGCAGCTCAATATATATACAAAGGTGCTGAAGAATACGGAGAACCGGGAGTTTTTGTAACTTTAGAAGAGAGAGCGAAAGATATAAGGAGAGAAATGGCCCAATTTGGATGGGACTTTGAAAAATATGAAAAAGAAGGATTGATAGCAATTATAGATGGTGTCAGTGCAATTTCTGGAATACCTTCAGAAGAGAGATTCGTTTTGGAAGATAGACTTAACGTTGATAACTTTTTGAGATATTTATACAGGGTTGTTAAGGCAATAAACGCGAAGAGACTTGCTATCGATTCCATTCCGTCCATAGCTTTCAGACTTCAAGACGAAAGGGAAATTAGAGGTGTTCTCTTAAGGTTAAACACAATTCTTCTCGAGATGGGCGTCACAACACTTCTTACTACAGAGGCTCCCGATCCAAAAGCCGGAAAAATAAGCAGATATGGAATAGAAGAGTACATCGCGAGAGGCGTTGTTATTCTCGATCTTCAAGAGAAGAATATAGAGCTTAAGCGTTATCTTTTAATCAGGAAGATGAGAGGAACTAAGCATTCCATGAGAAAGTATCCTTTTGAGATAACTCCTCATGGAGTTGTCGTATACCCAAGTGGTGAAATCTACTGAAAGGGTGAGTTAATTTGAATTCGGGGTTAAACTTTTCATCCAATGGGGAAATAGAAGAAAGATTGGAACGGGTTCCCACAGGTATAATTGATTCCTTGTTGATGGGAGGGATACCACGGGGCAGTGTTGTTCTATTAATTGGTGACCCAAAATCAGGTAAAACCACTTTTATAACCCAGTTTATGTATAACCAGCTCCTTTCTGGGGCGGATGTTATAGGGCTTCTAGTTGATGTGGCCAGATATGAGTTTATAAGCAATGCACTTGATTTTGGATGGGGGTTAATGGGATATTTAAATGACAGGCTCCATATTCTTGATGCATACACCCAGAGGCTACGTGGTGCACCAAAATTCTCATTTACAGAAGAGGTTATACCCGATATTAGGGATACCTCCCATCTAATAGACGTGATAAAGGATTTGACTACAAAGATAATTTTGAAGAATCCTGAAGTTGAAAATCCCCCAGTAATCGGAGTAGTTTCGTCTTTAACACCCATGTTCTTTGAAACTGAAAAGAAGCAGATATATAAATTTTTAGAGGATTTAAAGGGATTTGCTCATAAAAACAAGCAAGTGTGGCTGCTAGAAATGAATTCTGGGGTAGAGGAGCCCCAGGTTGAAACAATAATCAAAGCAATAGCGGATGGAATCATAGAGATGAAGCTGTTTGAAGAGGATAGAACTTTGAGAAGGTACTTAAGAGTTTATGGAATGAGAAGAACGCGTCATGTTCTTTCTTGGGTTCCTTATGATATAACAGAGAATGGAATTGTACTGCAGAATCAAAGTTTATAGCCCTTTAGTGAACCTGGTATCATCCATAAATTTTTTAACCTGATTTTTATTACTACTAATCATGATTAAATTAACAAAACTTGAAATAGTTTTAATAGCGGTGTCTATTGTTTCGATTTTACTACTTTACCTAATAGGAGCCGAGGCCACAACTCCAGTACCATTGGAAAGGGCAGAGAGAGGCAGCTTGATAAACTTCACAGGTGTTTGTGTTTATTCGCAAAATGATTTTAGTGTTTTATACGATGGAAAAGACACAATCGTCCTATATGATGCTCTGAAAATGGACAAAAGTTACAGGGTTGTGGGTAAGCTACTTGATGAATCAAAACACAGTGTAGAAGCCTTGAGGATAGATGAGGTTCCCTATAATACTTTAAACTTAGACTCAATTGAAGGAGCGTTCTGGAGTGACTCTTCGTGCTATCTTCTAACACCTCAGAGAATCAAACTAAGCAAATGCTTAAACGTCACCAAAGGAGAAAAAGTCAAGGTTTATGGGCTTTTCTATGGAGAAAGATTCCATGTTGTTGATTACATCCCTAAGGGGCTTTTGAAAATACCCATAAATGGAATGCCTTTTAAAATCAGGGGAATTGTAATTCGGAACACAAGTCCAATAACAATATGGAACGGAAGCGAGGAAATTAACGCATACTTACCCTATAAAACCAAACTAGAACTTGGCGATGAAGTCGAGATAATGGGAATTGCAAGGCTTTACTCCACGCTCACCCTTTATGTCAATTCTCCCAGCGATGTAAAGGTCATTGGAAAAGCAAAGACTGTGCCCGTTGGAAAAGAGACAATTGGGGAGATAGCACATGGGGTGTGTCAGGTCACAAAAGATGGTATCTCCTTGGGCCTAAACTGCACAGAACTAAAATTATATGGCTTCTCGGCTAATTTTGGAGATATAATAGAGTTCTACGGCATAAGAAGAAGGAATTCCCTGTACTGCATAGAATGCACTGTTAAAATCCCGCGGGATGAGCTTCCAAATTCAATCTGTAATCCCGATTTTGGCACCCCGCTGAAAATACATGGGAAGGTGGAATGGGTGAAAGTCTACAAAAACGGATTTGGGCTCGCCAATGTTACCAACGAAGAATGCTGGATATTAGTTAAGCTCCCCAAATCCCTGGGAGTTTATCCAGAAGTCAATGAAACACTTACAGCTTTTGGTTTTTATACCACCTATAGGGAAGCACCTGCTTTTGAAATACCCTCAAGGGATGACATATGCTTAAATGGGTCATGCTAGGCATTTTATTTGGTACGGTGACAGGTATTACGCCTGCTTTGCATGTCAACACCTTAGCATCTATTGTTGGAAGTTTCCTGACTTCTCCGGGAGGGTTTTCGTATGTGGTGCTTCTCTACTCAATGGGGTTAACGCACACATTCTTGGATGCATTTCCCTCAACTTTCTTTGGCATTCCAGAAGAAGAAACAGCGATAAGTGTCCTTCCGGCCCATAGGCTTGCCCTTCAAGGCCGAGGCCTTGAAGTCATAGCAATTTCCCTAAAAGCTAGTCTTTTAGCTGCAATATTCTCCCTTTTCTTGGCGGTTCCCTACGTTTTGCTGGCAAGACATTACACAGCTTTTCTTGGTAAAGTTGCTGTGTTTTTGCTAGCTTTCTTTCTTGTTATTACAGAAAAAGGCGTAAAACGATTATATGCCCTGCTGATTTTCATCCTCTCTGGAGCCTTTGGACTTGTCGTGGATAAACTTCCTCTTAGAGAACCATATTTCCACGTTTTTGTTGGGTTGTTTGGGATTCCCGCAATATTGTTTTCTCTGAACAACAACCGGAAGATTGAACTTAAGGACTCAGAAATTCAAATGCCAAAAAAGAGGTTTTTGAAGTTCTCGTTCATTGGCACGTGTTTTGGAATGTTGGCTTCTCTTTTGCCAACCTTTACGTCGTCTCAGGCCGCACTCTTAGGAAGCTTCTTTTCAAAAGATGAACGCACATTTTTGACAATAGTTTTCTCAGTTAACACCTCAAACTTTATTTTTGGCCTCATAAATTTTTATGCGACTGGAAAAACCAGAAACGGCATCCTAGTTTTGATTAAAGACCTTTATTATCCTCTAAGTCCTGAAGAGCTTGTTATTCTGTTTCTTGTAACAATAATGACTAGCAGTATCGTCAATTTCTACGGTATGGCGCTTTCAGAAATGCTCGGAAGGGCGATATCAAAAATCAATTACACAAAACTGAATTTGGCGGTGTTAGTTTTTGTATGGGCAGCATCTCTTTACTTCGATGGACTACTTGGACTGATGGTTCTTTTAACAGCCACAATAATAGGTGTTAGCACCACTCTTCTAAAAATAAAACGAACGACCTGTATGGGCGTGTTAATGCTTAAAATAATGTTGAGCTAGACAAAAAGATTAAAGAATTAGGCGCCTTCCTTTTTTTCCTTCAATATCTTTTGGAATTCATTGTAATCAGTAACAACTTTAACTCCCTCAAGTGTCTCGAAATATGCCTTTTTGATTTTAATTTTTCTAACACCTGTGTATTTCATTTCTGGAGGATCATAAGAACCTGGTTCGACGATTTCGTCTTCTATTACATACGTTTTAATATCGGGTTGCCCTATATACTTCCAAACTTCGTAGAAAACCTCTGGAGCTAGGTGTATTTCTCCATCCACCTCTGTGTAGTCTGCTCCAATTGCATCCAGAAACTCTTTTATTACTTCCAAGTTCATAGAACTCACCACTCATAATATATGAGGTCAATGGTTAAATACCTATCGCCTTAACTTTGAAAGGGTGAGAGAAAATGAGCAAAGTGTACGTTGATGCTCAAGCTTACAGAGCAATTGAAAAGGGAGCAATGATTGTTTTCAAGAAGGGAGTAGTAAGGACTGAAGGCGAGATTAAGCCGGGAGACATAGTGGAGGTTTATTCTCGCGGAGGCAAGTTCTTAGGAAAAGGATTCGCCAATCCAAACTCAAACATAATGGTTCGACTAGTCACAAAGGAGAAAGATGTGGAAATAAACAAAGAACTATTCAAGGAGCGCATAAGGAAGGCAAATGAGTACAGAAAAAAAGTTCTTGGATACGACAAGGCATACAGAATGGTGTACGGAGAAGCGGACTATCTGCCCGGTCTTATCGTGGACAGATTTAACGATATCGCATCGCTTCAGATTTCAAGTGCTGGAATGGAGAGGTTTAAGCTTGACGTTGCGGAAGCTATCCTTGAAGTAGAACCTGAAATCGAAACGGTCTTTGAGAAAAACACAGGAAGGTCGAGAAGAAGAGAGGGCTTACCGGAGATAGAGAGAGTCTTGCTCGGGAAAGAAAAATACCGCACAATCATCGAAGAAGGGAGAGCAAAATTCATTGTGGACATGAGGGGTCAGAAGACAGGGTTCTTTTTAGATCAAAGAGAAAACAGAATTGCTTTGGAAAAGTACATTAAAGGCGGGGAAAAAGTGCTTGATGTTTTCACATACACGGGAGGTTTTGCTATTCATGCAGCAGTCGCAGGGGCAGAGAAAGTTATTGCAGTTGATAAGTCTCCATCGGCAATAGAACAGGCAAAGGAAAACGCCAAGCTCAACGGTGTTGAAGATAAGATGGAGTTTGTCGTTGGGTCTGCATTTGAGGTTATGGAAAAACTGCAGAAAAAAGGAGAAAAATTTGACATTGTAGTTCTGGACCCTCCTGCGTTCGTCCAGCATGAGAAAGACCTCAAGAGGGGTCTTAGGGCATACTTCAACGTAAACTACCAAGGGCTAAAGCTCGTTAAGGACGGGGGCATATTGGTTACAGCTTCATGTTCCCAGCATGTTGATATGCAGATGTTTAAGGATATGGTAATAGCCGCCGCAGCAAAAGCCGGAAAGTTCCTGAAGCTTCTTGAGCCCTATAGAACTCAAGCACCAGATCATCCGATATTGATGGCTTCAAAGGATACCGAATACTTAAAGTGCCTGTTCCTTTATGTGGAAGATATGAAATGAGGTCTTTTCTTATTTTATTTTTGGCATCAGACCGTGGGCGTGTC
>LGET01000025.1 GCA_001507935.1 Thermococcales archaeon 44_46 | reverse complement strand
ATAGTGAACGACGTCCTCGTTTCGGGTCTCCTCGGCGGGCTGGGGAGCCTGCTGAGCCTCGCCGGTATAATGGCGGCGATGTTCATCCTCGACGTCAAGCTCACCCTCGTAACGCTCACCAGCGTTCCCCTCATGGTTCTGGTGGCGTACTACTTCGGGGGAAAGATGAGAAAAGCTTACCGCGAGACAAGGCGGAAGATAGCGAAGATCTCCAGCGTGGTCGAGGAGAGCGTGGCGGGAATAGAGACGATAAGGGCCTTTGGCAGGGAAGGCCAGGTGGAGAGGGAGTTCTCCAAGGCCTCGGAGGAGACGATAAAAGCCTACCTTAGGGTCGCCCTCTACATGGGGCTCTTCTGGCCCCTTATGAACATAGCAAGCCTGCTCTCGGTTGTGGTTGTCATAGCCTACGGAGGCTACCTCGCCTCCAGGGGTGCGGTCAGCATAGGAATCGTCGTGGCCTTCATCCAGTACGCCCAGCGCTTCCGCGGCCCGATAAACAACGTCATGAGTATGTACGACAGCCTGCAGTCTGCCCTGGCGGCACTTGAGAGGATATACGAGGTGCTGGACGATGAAAACGTCGAGGACTACAGCGGGGAGGCCGTGGAGAGGCTGAGGGGGGAGATAGAGTTCAGGAACGTGTGGTTCGAGTACGAGAGGGGCAGACCGGTGCTCAAGGGGATAAACATCTCGATTCCGGCGGGCTCAAAGGTTGCACTCGTGGGGAGAACCGGGGCCGGAAAGACCACCATCGCGAACCTGATAATGCGCTTCTACGATCCGACGAGAGGCAGAGTGCTCTACGACGGAATTGACGGAAGGGAGATAAGCAGGAAGAGCCTGCGGAGAAGAATAGGCTACGTCCCGCAGGAGACCTACCTCTTCCCGGGTACGGTAATGGAGAACATCCTCATAGCGAACCCCGAGGCCAGTGAGGAGGACGTAATCCGGGTCTGCAGGCAGCTCGGCGTCCACGACTTCATAATGAGGCTCCCAAAAGGCTACGAGACCGATGCCGGGGAAGCGGGAAAGCTCCTCTCCGTAGGGGAGAGACAGCTCATCTCCCTAGCGAGGGCCATGCTCAAAGACCCAGACGTAGTCATCCTCGACGAGGCACTCTCAAGCGTTGACCCGAAAACGGAAAGGCTCGTGCAGGACGCGATGCTGAAGCTCATGGAGGGCAGGACGAGCATCATAATAGCACACCGCCTCGGGATAACGCGCTTCGCGGATAAAGTCGTCGTGGTTGACGGCGGAAAAATAGTGGAGGAGGGGCATCCAGAGGAGCTGTTAGCAAAGAAAGGTCACTTCTACAGGCTCTACACATCGCAGATGGGAAAGGTGTGAGTTTTTACTTTCTTCTGCGATTCACAGGAGGAATAATTCAGCCGTTATGAATCCAGCAAGGCTCGCGCTGTAAGGCAGCATCGGGTGGATACTCGCCAAAGCTCCAGCTGCAATTGGTGTTACGAGTCCAAGGGCTCTGTTGTAGCTGTAGTTGGAATATGGCTTTTTATCCTCTCTGCTGGCTTTCACAATATCGACAAACATCAAAAATGTTGTCCATGTTGATGCTCACCACCCATATACACACTTGCTTTCTCTGCATTGGTAACAAAAAACATGAAGTGGAGGGGATGAATTAAGCCATTATCTTTGTACTATCTGACCTCCTCTTCGCTCTGAAGGGCGAGGCTTTCGAAAAGGAAAAGTAACTTTTATTCAAAGGGCCCTCCTGAACACCAACACATTGGGCTCTTGGGGGTTGTCCCAGACCTCAAAGCCAAACTCTCTGAGGGGCTCAAGCAATTCCTTTCTCTCTTCAGGCACCATAATTTCAATGTATTTTTGATTTGCGTTTGAAGCTTCATAGCCCATGCAAGGGAGTAGTTGTTCTACATATGGCTTTGAAAGGCGAAACGGTACAAAAGCACTCTCGGAGTCTTTGGGCATCATGAACTTGGCTCCATTGCATTCTTTGATAATGACTTTTCTCCTGAGCCAGTCTAAAGCTTCCGGGACTTTATGAACGAACTTCCATCCTACTGGGATATACTCCTCGTATTCAAGCTCTTCTAAAGAGGCTATTGTGCTGTCGGATGGCTTTGAAGGTTTAATTTCTTCTACAGCTTTCCCCATAATGTAGTAGCGCTTGACGATCTTAAAACCATCTTTCTTTGCCATTGCTATGCTCTCCTTGTTGAGGTAATACGTTGAAAATTCCAGAGCGTTTATGAGGCCCTCTTTTGCAAGTTCTTCTCCTTTTTGTAGCATAAAATTTTGAATCATTCTTCCAAAGCCCTTGCCCCTGTAGTCGGGGTGTACTCTAAGCCCTTCAAGCCACCCGACCTTATCAGGCAAAAGAGTTAGCTTTGCTGTTCCGATGACCTTTCCCTCAAGCTCAAGAACGTAGAAGTGCCCATCTTTTACCCAGCTCTCAAAAACCCTTGTGAGATAATCTTCCCCGCCCCATGTGAGCCTCGCTATCTCTTCGATGAATGGCCTGTCTTCGGGTTTAGCCTCGCGGATGACGGGTTTCATTGGGGTTCACCTAATAATAGCATTGATCCCTTGGACATTTATGCTTTTGCCTCCCCAGAACTTATCTAGGGAGATAATGAAGTCCGCCACAAAAAACTACTCGCTTTTGAAGTCACTACATCTCGATGAGTATTGGGCATTCTCCCTCTTCAAAGCTGTACACCCTACCTTCCCAGCTTCTTCTTTCATCCGTATAGACGACCCTTATCCATCCGCTCTTGAGTCCTTCTTTGTATTTTGCTATAACTTCTGACCTGATAATCTTAACTCCTTCACTGCCTTCCGAAGTTAGGAGGATAAAAAGAGTGCTGTTTTCAAATTTTAAGCCTTTGAATCTATGTCCTTCAGGAATTTTGATTTCTGCAATTTCGCTCAAGTTGTAAGGAGTCACAATGTAGTGCATTCCAACAATATCTCCCTTTTTATCAAAGGTCATAATATAATCCCTGCAGGTTGGGTTCAGAGAGGCTCCATCTATAAGGATGGTTGCGTTCTCAAGATCAAGATTGCAGAAGAAGCAACGAACTTTGAAGGTTTCATGCTTCGTCTTGATTTCCTCGGAGCTATTTAGTGCATGGAACTTGAGGATTACTTGGCCGTCCTCCACGAGGTAGCCTTCGCTCACGAGTTCCCCTGGGTAGTATATGGTGACCTGGACTTCGGCGGTTTTCATTGCTCGGGAAAATACAAAAGCTCCAATAAGCAATAAAAAGAAAAATACAACAACAGCACGCCTAACTATCATATGCCACCACCATGTTCCCTAACTCACAGAATATTCCGTCAATTTCGCTGAAACCCGTTACTGTTGTCCCTTCCACACCACCAAAGAAAACTCCGACGATCCTTGTTGCGGTGGTGTAATACGGTTTTACGAATACCGGTGCACCGCTATCTCTCTTTTTCCACTCCATGCCTACAACCTCTGAAGTGTCCTTTAATCTGACCTCCTCCCCGCCGTGAACGGCGAGATTTAGCTTTAACCCCTCGCCAAGTGCGGGAAGGTTTACGGGCAACTCATAACCTACTCGGCGTTACCACCTTTCGGTTCAGCCCGAGGGGACGGTCTTGCCCCAGTTACCCCTACCGCAAAGCGGATTGGGGTTATGGTTTGGATGTCAAACTTCAGTCTTTGACTGCTTGATAGGGCAGTTTTTGAAGGACGCTGTTAAGCGTCCTAACCACTCCAAGGCGGAGTGGTAACGTAAAACCTTGTCTCATCGGGTTTTTTGAGTGGCCTCTCCGAGGCCTTATTAAAAAGCCAAGACATTTAAGGGTTTCGTCTTTCCAAGGGCTGGTTTTTCAATCACTGCATCCCCACCCTAAAGGGCGAAGCTTTCAAAAGAAAAAAGTAATTTCTCCTTTCAGACTTGGAATCCTTTTGCCCCTTTCTTAGAGGTGGCAATAATGTACAAGCACCTCTTTATTTCCGGATCACCGCTACGTAGCTTTTAACGACTCCTCTTAAACGATTGAAAAGCCTTATACAAAGCTATCCCCAACAAGGACCCAATGTAGAAAAGGACGGTAACAACTACCCCACCTGAACTCTCATCGTAGTAGGCTGGACTCAGAATCCTCGCGATTATGGACTGGGCAAATATTGTAAAAGGTGTTACCAAAAGGGTGAAGACTCCAAATTCTCCTGGCGACACACGAACCAATGAGAGGAATAGAGGGGTTGAGAGTAGCGGGAACAAAAATGATAATCCCCAATGATAGCTAGACCCCCTCCGCTCGCGGTTATTAAACCCCCCACCTCGCTTAGGGCAAACACTGTCAGCTCAATGAGCAGGATTATAAAAATAATAGAAAAAGTGTATTCTTTCACCATCATCGGATTTTTGTGCTCTAATGGGGTTTCGTTCATAACATCTCCTCTTTACATATTCATCCTGTCATATCTCCATTACTATGAACTCGAACTGCTCTAAGTGCTTGATACAAAGCGACTCCAAGCAGGAATGAAACAACCGGCATAATGTACGCACCAAATATCAGCACCGGACCGCTATCGCTGTAATCGGAATGGCCGGAGAGTGAACTGATGGCAAATGCGAATACTAACGTTATTAATGGGACAGTTAATGCCAAGACTCCGAATTCCCGGGGGGACACTCTCGTTTTCCACAGGAATGCCAGTGTGAGCACCGAGAGCAAGAATGTGGGATACACGAGTTCGTAGGCCCCGGATAAAAGATACCTTCCTGAAATAGGGTCATAGTGAACCCTTACAAGGGGAATATTGTCTATGGCATTAGGATAATGCTGGGCAAGCTCGGTGATTCCGATTATGGTTAAGATCCAAAGGGGAGAGGCAAGGATTAAAAAGAAAATGGCACTTTTGTGTTCCTTCATGGCTGTTCACCATTTTCTGATTTTGGTAGCGTATCCGTCGTTGTACGGGCTTGAAATGTAGTTGTAGAGGTAGTAATGATCGGGGGTTATGACCCACGGGGAATGATAGTAGAGCGCAACCTTTTCTTCAGCCTGCTCAAAGGATATAACGTCATGATCCCTGTCCTCGTAATGTGCAGAGCCAATAATTTTTCCATTGTAGATTACCCAGAGCCTTACGTGGTGTCTTGGTCCGAATGTTCTGGATGTTGCCATATCGTCTCCTTCCTCCCATCCGCTTCCTCCATATTGTGGAGGATCGTAGATGTATTGATTGGACGCCACTACCCAATCATACCATCCTTCATTTTCCAACACTTCTTTGACCTCGCTTTTTGTCCCACCTTCCCAGACTAAGTTCACAGGATCTGCCTTTTCATAATGAGGGATGCTGAACTCGTCGTACCATACTTTCCACGTCCATCTTGGTAAGTATGGGGGATAATCCCACCAAGGAAACGGATCGTTAGAGGTTGTTAATATCGTTGTTTTGTAGTATGTCCTACTTATAGACTTTCCAGACATTAATGCTTGAGCGCCTTTAGGATACTTCTTCTCCAAAGTTGTTCCACTTACTTTTATCTTTTCAATCCTCGAGAGTTTGCCGACATTGAGTTTATTCCTTAAGTCGTCCCCAGTATAGATTACTTCCCTAATGAGCTCTCCGTTCTTGTATGAAACCTTTTCTATAACAAGAACTTTTACTGTATGCTCCTTTGCCCACTCTTCCCAAGGGTTTTGTGTCTTGTTTGCACTAACAAGGCTAAAAGAACCCAAAATCAACAAACCGAGTAGCAAAACACCAAGCAACTTCCACCTCATTGATATCACCCCACGGATTTTCATAATATTATGTGCGTTCAAACTATTTAAGGATTTCTACTTCATATACGTAAAATCACTCGAAAAAAAAAAAGTAATTTCTATCACTTGCGCTTCTGGAAATAGCCGAGATTAAAGCAAAGTAACTTTGGAGAGTGCTTTAACGTGCTGAGAAGTCCACAATAATTAGGACAAGACGTCAGGTAGAAAGGCCTACTTAGGTTATTCCCTCCTGGCCGTGGAGAACTTAACAAAACAAACATACGACAGAGCCGTTCCAGTGCACGCCACTCCAGCCGCGAAGGGTGAAGCAACAAGCACTGCCATCCCTTTTTCAATCATCCATGCAAATATTAGCTACGAGAGCGGGATGACGAGCGTCGCAAGGGCGTCGAAGAGATCCCCACCGTTCCGAGGATTTTGAGGGGGACGCACTTCTGGAAGAGGCTGTCAGCGGAGACGTTGAGGAGCTCTCCACCGGGGCCCACGATAAAGGCGGCCAAAAAAGATTAAGTTAATGAAGTCCTCTTCCTTCCTCTAAGACTTGCCTTTCATGTGAACGATATTAGCTGGTGGAACTATTTTCCAACCACATATTCAAAACCGCCGTTTTTACGGCACTTTTGTTCCCGTAGAGGAGCATCACCCTGTCCATTCCCGGCCCCCAGTACAGTTCTATGTAAACTCCAAGATCCTTCTCAAAGTAGGCTCTCTGGGCAACCTCTCCAGCGGGATCGTGAGATTTAAGCTGTGGAAGGGCTTTCTCCTCGAAACCCAGCTCTTCAATTTTTTCTTTCAACTTGTCATAAACCTCCCAGCCGCATCCCGCCCTATAAACGGCCGCCTCGATCCTTGCCCCCTCTGGAGTCACTCCGCTAACCGAGAGCATATCGTCGGAGAAGGCGCTGCTCCCCCAGGTTTGGTTGAGAATTCTGGTGTGCATGAAGAGGCCCAGCATCTTCCCTGGCGATGGGCCCACCCACAGTGTATGGAACATGAGCTGATTGAGGGTGTACTCAGCTTCATCGATCCGGTCCTGACTGTAAGGTACCTTGAATAAAACAAGGAGGTAGAACCCCCTGAAATACGTTGGTATAAGCGAGTAAAGGGCGTCTTTCCCTTTCCACTGGAATCCGTTTGTGGTGTTTGCTTTGATATCAAACTTTTCTTTGAGCTCTTCCAATGCCCGAGAGGCTGAGTAATAGTCTTGATACACAAAAACTCCCACGTGAGCTCCCGAAACCTCAGAAATCTCGAAAACCTCGCTGGCAAGGCTCCCCTCTGGAGCCGAAAAATCCGGTTCGGTAGGTTTGAGTGAGTAGTCATCTCGAAGGGCCTCAATGAACTGGGAGATAGCTTCACCTGGATCTACACCGCAGAGCGGATCCGAGGGGGCTATTCTTTCGATAGTCAGTAATGAACTGTCGAGGCTCTCTTCTCTAGGAGAAACTGGGGTTGTTGAGGAGGGCGTAGTTGTGGGGGATTCCGTTTGTGATGTTCCGGGCGTTTTCACCCTGTAGTTCCCAAGGCACCCCGAAGCAAGAACCATAAATACCACGAGGATCCCTACAATTTTTCTCATGATGATCACTAATTTTCACTTGGTGTTGAGGCATAAATGTCTTTTTGTAACACCTCTAGTGCCATTTGCTGTGATAAGGTCACTATCAGCTCGCTTGGATTAGTTCGTAGAACAGCTCATCCACGTATTTCCCATCGCTCCAGACGTGGTCTTTAAGCCTTCCAGCCAATATAAACCCGTTCTTTTCGAGGACTCTTATCGAAGCCCTGTTGTCGGCGTGCACCTTCGCCCAGACCTTGTGGAGGTTCAGGTGGTTAAAGGCATAGTCCACCAGAAGGGCCACCACTTCGGTTCCGTAGCCCTTCCCGCGCTCCTCTGGGGCCAGGTAGTAGAATATTTCACCCCACCTCGCCTGGTAGTTCACCCAGTTAAAGCCCCCCACACCAACGAGCTTTCCGCTACCGTTTTCAACCACGGCAAAAGCGGGCATCTTATCCTTGTTCTTCTTCATCTCTTCATAGAACTCCTCTTCTTCCTCAGGGAGGGTGAAATGGGCAGAATTGAAGAGCGCCCTGGCGGTGTTGCGCTCGTTGAACCACTCCCAACTTTTTTGGAGGTCTTCCTTAAGGAGAATTCCGAGCGAGACTTTCTCACCTTTGAGGATGATGGGCCTCATAGCCATCCCTGCTATTGCAACGCAAAAGAGTTTTAAAAAATTTTCATGCAAAGTTATTTTGGTGAAGGGGCATTAGTTTAACCCTGATTTCAGCTTACCAGGTGATTCAGGATGAACATTCTAAAGCTCTACTATGAAGAGGCTCTAAGAACGTTTCACGACTTCGGAGGAAGCGAGGATGATTTTTACTGGCTCGTCGGCAGCTTACTCGCCAGATATCCGTCCTATAGAGAAGAGTTGGAGATCAGAAAGAGGCTCATGGAGATGATAACCGAGGATGTTAAGGGAAAGGTTCTCGACGTCGGCTGCGGGACTGGAGTCCTGACGTTCAAGATGGCCCTAAAAGACGAGGTTGAGATGGTCGTTGGCATTGACAAGAGTCTGGAGGTGATCGAGTTCTGCAACCGCTTAGGGAATAGAGTTACGAAAAAGGCTAAGTTCGCTCAGGGGAACTTTTTGGAGATGAGCCTCGACGAAAAGTTCGACTCCGTAGTGTTCTCCTATACTCTGCACGACTTTGAGCCAGACCCGTTTCTTGAGAGAGCATTCAGAGTGCTCGAAGAAGGAGGGCGCATCATCGTTGGGGACTTCGACATTAACGGTTTGAGAGGGAAAATAAGGGAATTCGCAAGAGAGAAGGGGATGAAGATAGTCAAGGACGTTACCGTTGGCCGGGCGGAGAGCCACGGCGACCTGCGGGAGGCGTTTTTGGCAGTCATCGGGAAATAACTGCCCATGACGCGTGGAGCGTGGAATTCCAACAGCTGGGCGATTGTTTCCGCTTTAATCGCCCGCAGTCCATTCGTACACCGTTCCGCCCGTGAGGTTAAGGAGTTTTTCCGCGATGTCTGGAGGAACTTCGAAGGAATCACCCATTAGCTCTTCCCGGAGCTGGAGCGCGGTATCTTCCCTTTCCTTTCCGCAGGAGCCCTCAAATGGTTTCGTAACGACCACGCGCTCAAGCTTCCCGCTCTTCTCCTCCACCCACCCTATGGTGAACCAGCAGAGGCTCTTCCCGTTTTCGGCGCAATTGAGCTCGATGTCAACCCAGCTCCCGTCGGCCCTAATGAGGGCGAAAGTACTGCTGCACTCGGTGGTCGCGTTCTCTATTCCAAGCTCCCTTAGAATCTCCTGGCGTTTCTCGTAGGAGAAGTGGCTCATAAGTGCGAACTGCGCCGTGGTTCCCGTAACCCCAATGACCTGGTGGGTGGTGTGGTTCACCTTATACTCCACCCATGGAAAGCCCCTTGCCACACTCCAGTTGCTCGGATAATGGGCTATTAGCTTAACATAAACCACGTCCTCGTATCGAGTGTTCCTGAACTCATCGTAGTACACCCAAAACAGCTGCTCCCGCAGGTCGTAGGAGGCCCCAAACCGGCCGTGCACTATGTAATCCACTTTTATCTCCACATTCTCCCCAAGCTTCTCCGCAACGTCGGGCCTCGTCTCCATGAAATGGTTTATCGCGGCGTAGACATCGGCCCCGTATTCCGCCCAGACAAACCGGGTTATCTCCTCCCTCTGGCCGGCATATCTCTCAAGCTCGCCTTCGAGTTTTTCTATTCTGTAGTGGGCGCCAACGAGGAGTGCTACGAGTACCGCGGTTATTAGGAAAAAGGCCGCACTCTTGAACTTTTCATCCATAACCGCCACCAAAATTTAATCGGTCAAAAGTTTATAAAATTACTCCCGCACTGATGTATGTCTCTTATGACCTTAAGATGGACTACTACTCCTGCCACTCCTCTCTGAGGAGCTCGTAGGCAAGGCCATCAACGTACCCATGCCCCGGGATGTAGAAGTGCTTCCTGAACCTCCCGACCAGCTTAAAGCCGTTCTTCTCGAGAACCCTGATGGAAGCTTTGTTCGGCTCGTAGACGATGGTGTGGAGCTTGATGAGGTTCATGTTCTCAAAGGCGAACCTGCACATCAGAGCTAATGCCTCCGTTGCGTAGCCCTTCTCCCAGTGCTCCTTTCCAAGGAAGTACCACACAAAGGCATTCCTCGCCTGCCAATGTATTGCTTCCAGCCCGGAAAAGCCAACGAGCTCTCCTTCGGAGTTCTCCACTATCGCGAAGCTTATGGAGGTGTTCTTGTTCTTTCTATAGACACTGTGAGGTGCGGAGATGATCCCTCGGACACATCTCAAAGTTCTCCGCAAGCTCTATGAAAGGTTAAGTGGGAGTAACGTCAATTGGGTCATTACTGGAAGCCTTGGCTTTGCACTCCAAGGCGTCCCCGTTGAACCTCATGACATTGACATCCAGACGGACAGGGAAGGGGCCTATGAAATTGAGAGGCTCTTCTCTGAGTTCGTGGTCGAGCCCGTCCGATTCAAGGAGAGCGAGAAAATCCGGTCTCACTTTGGAGTGCTGATGATCGATGGGGTTAAGGTTGAGGTAATGGGGGATATTCAAAAGAAAGTCAATGATGAATGGGAAGAACCGGTGGATATAAATAAATACAAACGCTTCGTAGAAGTTGAGGACATGAAAATCCCCGTTTTGGATTTAGAGTATGAGTATCAAGCCTATCTCAAGCTTGGGAGGATGGAGAAGGTGGAGATGTTAAGAAAGTTCTTAGAAGAAAATAAAAAGTAAAACACCCAGCAGTTCCAATCTCATCTTCATACCTCCTTCAAGTTTTCATAACTATTATTGTAATTTCAATTATTTAACTTTTTTGATTTACAATAGTAAAGCTAACTTTGAAAAAAAAAGTAAACACTAAAAAGGCTCATTCCAGAAATCAAAAGAACTTAAAACCTTAAAACTTCAAAATGTAACCAAATTTTTAATTATTTTTCCAAAATTTAAGAGGGAATTATTGAAATAAGTTTTCTAAATATTGTGAAAGCAAATTAGGAATTAAGATTCAAAAGAGAGCTAAAAACGTAACGTTTAACGCCTATGATCCTTCCCAACTGAAATCACGAATTTTTCATTTATCTTGAACGAGGCAACAACCGTTCCAAATGAGAGATAATCAGTGGGAATGCTAAAATCCTTAGTTCTATCGAAATCCACCCTTATTCTTTCGTTTTGACTCCCGGAAAGCTTTAAACTCCGTTTCTCAACGAGAACTTCCAGACCCTTCGGGTTCAGTGGCTTAATATCGAATCTCGACTCTCTCCCATAGTTGAAGATTTCGAGCTCAAACGGATTTTCATGGGCAACCAAATCAAAGCCTCTATCCCCCTCCATAAAAGAAATTCCGGCAACCTCGGCATTGTTCCCTCTTGCCCTGGCTGTCCCCTAAAGTAAACTTTTAAGCGTGTATTGCTCATTATATTGGCAAAAGAAGTCTCATAGAGTTTTTCGCCGTGAAAGCTAACCTTCTTTCTGGAAACCCTAAGCTCAAAGAGAGGGTGGGTTTTGAGAAAGTCCTCGACAAAACTGCCCTTCCCAAACCTGAAAAGCCAGAGCTGCTTCCTTTTAGAGAGTACCGCCGGATAAAAATTAAATTTTTTATAAAGGTTTAGCGCTGCAGTATTGTCGTAATCCGTCATCAGGAACTGAATATTGTGTCCTCTACTCTCGGATATTTTGATGCATTCCTCTACAAGTTTTGTCCCGATGCCCTTTCCTTGGTATTCTGGGCGCACCACTAGATTAACAATCTCTGCGTAAGGAGGAAAAGCCACATCTAGGGTCACCTTTCCGACGACTCTGCTGTCAGACAGCGCTATCAGAACTTTAGAGTATTCTCCCATGCTCGTCCAGATATCCACAAGTCTTGGGCTGAATTTCCAGCCTAACGTGCTATAGAGCTCCTCAACACTTTCTGCAAATTTTTCTCTAAACTCAAGGATTTGAACTTTCATTTGGCATTACCTCAGTTTTTGACTCTTAAAGAAGTATTGCCAGTGAATATATTTAGTACCTTATGATAATATTCAAACTTTTCGTACACTCACTATCCTCCTTGGGTCATTTAACGAAAGCTCTTTCTCATGTAGTCGTTAACGTTAAAAACTTCTTTGATGTTAAAAACTATTTTAAGTATTTTTAGTCATAGTACTCCCTAGTGATGTATATGGGCAGAATAATGGTTTATGTATGTGGAAATGGAGAAAGAGAGTACTGGGAGCATGCATACAAGGCTGAAGAGCTAATACTCAAGGTTTCTAAGTCTCCTGTAAGTACGAAAGACGCTTTGCAGCTGGTAGATAAGGAATCTTTGACCTATCTTCTTCAAAAGGGCATATTAAAAGAAGAAAGTGGGCAGATTAAGCTCAACTTCTGCTTTACACCATGGGAAGACGTCTTGAAACTTAGAGAGATTGGAGTTAAACATGGAGAGACTGTGGCAGAATATTTAATTGAGAACCTCAAATGGGTAGAAGATGATCTGAAAAGATTGAACTGCCTGAAACACTCAAAGCTAGAATACATCCGTTTTGCCATTGTTGGTTGTTATGCCTTAGATTTGAGGTTTTTAACCATGCTGGAAAATAAATGGGGTGAAAACAGGAAGTTCATTCCTTATGCCCGTGAAATTAGAGATAATTGGGTAGACATCGCAAAGGACTTTTATTGGGGCTGTCATTCAGCAAAGTTTGGGGAGTACACATTCTACTCCTTTGGGAATCATGCTGGCTCAAGAAATGCTTTTCCTGACTTAGTCTGGTCCGAAAAAGTGAAGGAAGATGAGGTAGAGACCTTAGGGAGAGCACTTGAAGAACTTTACATAAATGGAAAAATAAGTGGAATTTTAGAGAAATACAAATATGTTGGTGTCCCGTTTTTCGATAAACCTGACGCAGAGATAGCATGGCAAGTTGCTGACAAAGTTGGAAGCGACGTTGAAAAATTCATAATTAAAGAGAGATGGGATGTTCTAAAAGAGGATCTAAGCAAATTGAGAGCGAGTCAGTGGTGCACTTTTGAAGAACTCTTCATTGAAGCTTGGCACTGGATCTTCGGATGGGCAAACAATGTTTTAATTAGAGAGGGTTATTTCATAGACCCAGAAGAAAGTGAAGATGGCGGGAGGTATATCAAGTGGGTATCTGCATAAGGTTTGTGCCCTCCACAGTTCTTTTTGCCAAATAATCAACTAGCATCTGTGTTTTTGGATTGTTAATCGTTTTCCCTTCTTCTCGGTATCCCGGCACAATAACGGCACCAGCAATTATAGCTTGAGCATCTAAGATTAGCGAAGATGTTAGAGTACAGAGAGCTTTTACACCGCC
>LGET01000024.1 GCA_001507935.1 Thermococcales archaeon 44_46 | reverse complement strand
TAGATGAGGAAAAAGCAAAACTCCTTGAGCCAAACGCACCCCTGCCGAAGGAAAGAATCAAGGCATTGAAAAAAGCAAAGAAGGAAGGTATTCCCGTCTACGCTCGAATTGACCCGATAATACCTTTTTACACTTGGGAAGACTTTGATGAGACTCTTGATTCGTTGAGCTTTGTGTCTCACATAACTGTGTCAACTTTAAAACTCCGAATGGATTCTTGGAAGAGAATGGAGGCAAAACTCCCCGAGCTAATGAAAAAGCTCGCACCCCTTTACAAGAAAGGGGAAAGAATAGGCGGTTATTATTACCTGCCAAAAGACATAAGATTTAAGATTCTAGAGGAGGCGAGAAAAAAGATAGAAGCGAAAGGCATAACCTTCGGCTCCTGCAGAGAGGGTTATTATTCCTACCCCAGTTGCGATGGTTCTCATCTGGTATTACAACTCCTCCACGGGGAGATTTATTGAATTGTTTTTAGGGTTTAGCAGGCCAAGTTTTTTCTTTTTGTATTCAAGGGCTTTCTTTACAAGAGCCCTAAAAAGCGGTTCCATCTCGTCAAGGTACTCAGCCAACCACTGAACTCCTATTGCAAACCTCCCTTCTACTTCAATGGCTTCTATTATTCCGTCCTCTGCATATGCCACCGGTTTTACATCATTTCCAAGTTTCTTAATAGCCTGGTGATGGAAGCTGTTAACCCCTATAAAAACCTCGCTCGTAGACTCAACATTCAGGTTTTCCTTAAGTATCTCAAAGAGCAGAGAGTCCAGCTTTATCCTCACTTCATGAACTTTCGCGGCAGGATGTACCAAGAATTTTCCGTTTTTAAGCCAATTGTGTCTTATGGCTTTTGGGATTTCGCTAACGTCTTGATACAAGCTACCTCCTAGGGCAACATTTATCGCCTGTGCCCCTCTGCCTATTCCCAGCATGGGGAGGCCTTTCTCAAGGGCAACTTTAATGAGGGCAAGTTCAAATTCATCCCTCTGTACATCAAGCCATTCAATTTTATCAGAGAGTGTCTCCCCGTAATATCTTGGGTGAATATCGGGACCTTCGGGAATTATAAGCCCATCTATCGCTTCGATAACATCTGTTATCCCCAGAAGCGGCGGAATTGCTACGGGTATCCCTCCAGCATCTCTAATCCTCTTAACGTAAGTGTCGTTTATGGTAAGGGCACCGGTTTCCCAGTCAAAAGAAGCCACAATTCCAATAATGGGTTTCATTTTCCCACCTCCAACTAAACTATATCTAGTGCCTAAATAGTTTTTCTAAAAGATTTTGTCCCTCAAGTCTTGAAGGCCAACTTTGAGAGAATAAGTAGTTATCCAATAATCACTCCCAAAAAATATTTAAGAAACAAGAAGTTCAGTTGACATTTGTTTCACTCTTCTTCAGCATCCCATAGAGCCAACCCGTTTTCTTGGGGTTTTCTTATTAGTGGTTCGCCAAGGAGCTCCTGAATGTAAACTTCAGCGACAAAAACTTCTCCCTCAATCAAGTGGCCGCCAAATAGTTTTCCATCCTTGTCGCCTAAACTCACATGAATATGGGCAAAAGGCTCATCATCTTTTATGCTTATATTTCCCAAAGCAGATACCAGTTCGTAGGTTCCTTCTAGCTCAATTACCTTGTATTGTCCCTTCTCCTCTTCAAAATATCCGATTTTTGGATTTTTGAGGGTTCCAATTGCGCTGATAGTTCCAATCAATACGTTGTGCTTTTTTGCAAATTCATTTACAGCACTCAAAAACTCCTTTCCTTCAGGTATTCTAAACAGAAAGTTTCTACCCCTTGAAAACTTCATCTCAACCACCCCCTAAATTATGGAGCAGGGTAACTTAACTTTTTAGGTAAGAATCCTTAAACACTCAATGTAATTTCGGCATAACTCCTCGGATCCTCCCAAATTCTCACCTTTATCTTCTTCACGTTCTCCCCTGCCTTTTCCGCTATTCTCTCGGCAAACCACTCCGCAATGTACTCTGCCGTTACGTTCGGCTTGTTTAGGACTACAACTTCATTTTCGGGGAGTTCTAGGTGCTTGCCGTTCTTCTCCACAACAACGTATCCATCCCTCTTGTCAGTTACCCAGTCTTCACTGATAAGGATTTTATGATCGAGGAGCTTTATAAGGTTGCTTAGGTGGTTGAAATCAAATATCATACCGTTTTCGTTTAGCTCTCCCCATATTTCCACATCAACATTATATGTATGCCCGTGAATCCTAAGGCACTTGCTCTCATAGGGCAAGGCCAGGAAATGAGAGCTGTCAAAGTCCTTGTGCCATCCGATTTTTCTCTCAACTATTTTGAACATAGGCATCACCATAAATAAAAAGCAAGGAGATGCTTTTAATATTTTTGAATGAATCTAATACCTCTCACATCTTCTCTATTCAGCGTGTGTTTTTCAAGAATATGTTGCTTTAATTCCTCTAAGCTTTTTGCCTTGTAACCGCAAAAGGGACACACGAACATTTGAGTATTTTTCATGTCTCTTCCCCGGAAGATTGTAGCGTCATTATAGTATAAATACCCTCCGGAATTTTTTACTACTTTAAATGGTATTTTTGGAGATAACGTGCCTACTTTATCCTCAACTTTTACTCGAATTTATTACTATAAAGTAGGTTGGTAATATTTACAATATATTGAAATTTGAAAAACACAAAAGTAAAAAATAAGTTCATTACTATTATAAGTTGCTTATTATTTAAAATTTAGTAGAAAGTTTAACATTATTATTTTTGTGAATTACAAAACACAAATTTTTTACAACTTAAAGTTGTATAAATGGAAGTTTGTGCCTGCATTAGGGCTTTTGCCCTAGAGACATAGTTTCACAATATTTGGGGAGTTGTTCTTGTATAAGCCGGCATTATCATTAATTTTTTCCTTTACAATGACAAGTGGTAATAATCAAACAAATATTCAACATGTCGGCGTATAATAAAGTGTGCGGAGCATCTGCATTAACTCTTGATCTATTTGACCAAGCTCGGATAAACCTACAACAATAGCTATAATCATGGTATCTCCAACCCGGACTGGTCTTTTTGGGAATCCCACAGCTTCTAGCACACACTTTTCAAGCTTTGAAAGAGAGGCAAGTGGAATCACAAGCTCAAGTTCTCTTGTCTTCTGATTTTCTCTGATAAATGGGCGGTGGTTGCTTCTAGTTATACATGCTTCCTTGGCCTTGGCTTTTAGTATTTCCACCCCTAGAGGTATAAGGGAAGGATATTTAGCGCCAATTTCGGACAAATTAGCATTTTTTGCCTCCATATCATTCACCTCCGAAGTTTGAGAATATTTCTCCAAGATCAGTACGGTATAGTATGTATTTTATCCCACTTTCTTTGCTAAGGATGGAGAGCTTTCTCCAGGAAACGTTTTCTCCAACTATCACATAGATGCTCTTGTCGTCATTAATATATCGGTGATAGTTTATAGAATAACCCCATGCATATTTTATTTCAAGTTTGAGACTGTTTTGGTTCTTTATGTCTTTATGTGATTGTAAGCCCCCACGCGTTTTCACCCTTGTGACTACAGCCAGCATCCTTTTAAAGTTTGTTATTTTTACCACTATACATAATTGTCATATAAGGCACATTATATCTAAAATACCTGCACAAAAAAGAACATTGAGAACAAAAAAGAATGGAAAATTTCAAGGCCCTTTATTTTCCCGCAGGGATCTCCAGAGGCCAATCACGAACGCTGGTCCAAGCAATAATATCGGCGTCACTATACTGTTCATGTAGATGTAGAAGGACAACGCCCCTAATCCAAAGGAGACTATGTTCAAGAGGAGTATCATTCTCGCATCTCTCTTCCTGTCCTTTCTCATTATATCAGAACTTGCCTGCTCTATTGACCAAAAGGCCAGCAGTATGTATCCAAGCGCTGCTGGGAGGGCCAGTAACCTCGATATACCTCCTGAAAACGCTGCTATAAATAGGATAACAAGCGAAGCTCCAGCATAGAAAATAAAACCGAGTATGTCCAACACGTCTTATCACCTCATATTATAACACATCAGGAGTTTAAAAGCATATCTAATAGTATACATCAACTCCAAAACAGAAGTGAGTGTCACGAAAAGCTAAATGTATGATTAGTAAGTTTTATTATTTTTGCATTAGGTAAAAATTTGCAAAATTTTACTTTAATAGAATGTAATTTATATGTAATTTGATATTTCAAAGTTGCGTTACTCTGAGTTTTATAAACCATAACACTATTTTAAATCGTATTATATTAAAAATCATTAAAAGTAAAAAATCAAGTCAAAGTTTGAGAGATAACATGAAACAAAATAGTTTTATATTTATAAAACATTTAGATACTTATCGTAAGGATTTAATAAAAACGCTTTTTAAATGTTTAAACCATGATTAGCTCAGATTTGACCCATATACTAACTAAACAAAGCTATAACACTTTGCCATTGTTAGGCCTTTTGATCTCTCAATCTTTCTTCAAAAACTTGTCAATGGGTCTAGTGAATCGTATTCTTCTCAAGAGTACTGAAGAAGAGAACCATTTACTACTTCCAAGCTTTGTTTCTTTTTCTAAAAACTCCAAAACTTCATCCAGACTGTCTGTCTTCAAAACAGGTGGAGAATTAAGCATTGCCCTAACGCTTTCCCTAACAAACCATACACCAACCGGTATCTTAAAGCCGGGATAAATCTCTCTAAGAAGTATCGCAGTAGCTTGTCGTTTTATTCTCTTCAGATATTCGAGGGTCGCAAGCATACTTGCGTAATAGCAGCCACCTATGCTTGGGTAGCTTGTCCTCCCGTGGTAATCCTCATAATCGCCTTCGATAACAACATTATCCCGACCCGGATTCCAAGTGGAACCGGGCCACCAGGCCTCCATCCATTCATAACTCCATTTTGCTGGGTATAAAATGGCAATAAAGAGATTCTCGTGAATGCGATATCTAAACACAAGGATCTCATTTAGTGGATTGTATTCTTTTATCTCCGTGATGAGCTTTTTACAGAGCATGCTATCCACGGCAGTAATGCTCCACCTTGTGGGGACGAGTCTTCTCTGTTTTTTAATTCCAAATGCACCGGTGCTGAATATCTTTTGTATATATGAAACAGGTAATCCAGATTCATAAAGGCTAACAACGGCCTTAAATGCCGGCAAATCTGTATCATCATAGACTTTCTCTACAGGCCTTGGAATTGAGGGGTTTCCAATGACCTTCATGTTTGCAAGGGGAGATCGTGGTCCCTGCGGTGGCTCTTGCTCACTGAACGTCATGAAAGGCCTTGGTGGTTTTTTAAGGGCAAGTTCAATATCAACGGGCTTGGAACTCATGGCCAAAAGTCTTAACTCCTCTATAAGTCTGTCTTCCGGCTTTTTGACGTTTGCTATTTTGATCCCCGTGATCAGGCTCCAGCGATATTCGAGAATATCCTCTATTTTTCTATTAATCCACATCTCAGGAAAATCAAAAACGCTCGTATCCCCCATCAAGGGAGGTGTCGCCGGTCCTATTCTCACGTATGGATAACCAATTCTACCAACAAAGACCGATGGAGGCGTTGAACCTTCAATAACTTTTGAAGAAACAGAGCGCCTAATTCGTAAAGTGGCCCGAGCTCTTGCTATTGCGGGGCAGTATGCAAGGCCGCACCATCCTCGGCCTCTGCACAATATACATAAACTAGGATCCAACTTCATCCACTAGCTACCCGTATCTACATAGATTCAAAGATATAATTAAAGATTATCACCGCATAGATTCAAAGATAAGAAACGAGGATATGGAGCCGGGACCGGGATTTGAACCCGGGACCTGCGGATTACGAGTCCGCCGCCCTACCGAGCTAGGCTACCCCGGCACACCCAAGTGTGATGATAAAAGAGAAATTTATAAGCTTTTTCATACCAGTTCTCTGCCCGTAGTGGTCATGACTAGCTTTCCATGCTTTACCCCTTTCAGGCTAATTAGCCGTTCGGCTATTCTCTTTATCCTGCTGGCTTTTCCCTTAACTACAATGACCTCGAGGCAATTGTGCTCGTCCATATGAACGTGAAGGCTTGAGATAATTTCATTCACATAATCGTGCTGCATGTCAAGGAGTTCTTTCACCACGTCGGCCTCATCATGGTTGTAAACAATGGTTATAGTTCCAGCAACTTCCTTATCCCCTTCCTCCCACTCGTGTCTAACTATAAAATCCCTCACCAAATCCCTAATAGCCTCACTTCTGTTAGCGTATCCCTTTTCCTCTATAATGGCATCAAACTTTTCTAGGAGATCTTCCGGCATCGAGACACCAAAACGGATTATCCTCACTACAATCACCACTGTATTTTTATATCCCAGATATTTAAATTTTGGCAAAAGAAAAGTAGATAAGCATTGAGAGATAATGATAAAACATGGGGAAAAAATTTGTTGTTGATGCCAAAAAAATTCTCATTGGACTCTTCTTGGCGTATTTAATCCTCCTTTTCTGGAGCATGAGAGCTGTACAGCCTCCTCCGCAACAGATCACCCAAAGAGACCAGGAGATATATGAGATTACCTCAAAGCTGGGGTTTCTTGATGATGGAAAGTTAAGCGAAGAAGAGAAAGACATAGCAAATAAAATATACCCTCTCTACAAATACAGGAGTACACTGCTTGATGAAGTAGAGACCGACAACTTAATTCTCCTCGCAAATTTAAGCGAAAGGGTCAGCAGAGTTCTTGAAGAAGTTCCATACCCCCTAAGAGATGACATGATTCGTTTTCTTTTTTCAGAAAGCCCCTATACGCTTGAAGAATTCTCTAAGAAGGTAACAATATTCGAGGATCAGGTAAGCGAATTCCTTGAAACTTACAACCAGTTGCCACCTAGGATTAGAAACGGCATAGAAAACTCCCAGAACATCTACGCCGCCCGTACGTTGCAGAATTATATTGCCCTAATAAAGGATCTTCACATGGCCCTCTATGAACTTCCCCCTGACGTGAAAAACGCTATAGACAACATGAATGGAATAATAGATGGATTCGAGCCTTATGAGATAGAAGAATTTCTTGAAAACCTTGGCTCAATAGAGAGCTACCTAATCACCAACCAAACCTTTAGGGAGTGGTTCATAGAAAACTCGGCGAGATTTGAAATCACTAAGGTAAATCTCAGTTGGGAAGTTTTTCAAAAAGAGCAGAAAAGCGATAAGAAAGCTCCTAAAATATGGGGAACTATAGAAAGTGAAGGGGAGAAAGTTAAAGTTGCGTTTACAATAAGGGACAATGTGAATCCCCCGAAGGAGCTCGTTATTAATGTGGGGGAGAAGGAATACAAAGTCAACATTAAAACGCAATCCCTTACCTACAGTTCAATAATAGAGTTTTCGCTGGGATGGGGAGAGTACAACATAACGATAAAAGGGAGAGATTATCATGGAAATTCCAATTCAATCCGAGTGGAGTTTTCCCACTACCCAGAAATTTTTGAGATAAAATTTGATGAAAGCGGCGAATGGTTTCAGAATGCTCATCCTTATAGCAGGAAAGAGCTGGAGCACATATGGCGATCGGCAGCTACTTACAAACCCCTCCACATATACAAGATCATTTATCCGGATTTGGGGTTTGATAGGTACGGCAAGATTAAGATGGGAAGAGCCATGAAATTCTTTTACGAAAGAGCTAAAGAAGACTTCTTCCGATTTTACAACAAACCTTTACCCTTTTACTCCATAACCCCCCTACACATAGCCTATTTTGTAAACAGCTACGTCCACTCCTACGATTTGCCCGTAATAAAAACCCTAAGATCAGGCATATGTGGTTACGATGGAGAAACCCAAGTTGTTCTCATGAACAACTTTTTCATGGACTTCAACCTCAAAGCGTGGGCACTTCAGATCCCGGCAAGCATTAGCGGATGGAAGCTCGATCACTCAGAGATAATAGTAATATGGGATGTGCCCCTTCTAGTTGGAAGCAACTATAGAGCCCTTTACGTCCTTGGAAAAGACCCTTACATATCAAATGAGAACCTTTTCTATCCATATGATCGGGATTGGTTTAGGAGATACTATGATGATACAGTAGAGATGATGGTTCTTGGGATACTTCCCTACAGGCCCGACGTTACTGCAGTAGAGGATTTTTACAAGCGCTTTAATATATCTGTAACTCCAGCGTATCCCTACAAAAACCTCATGGAAGAGCTGATCACAGGATATGAGTTCTTTGCCTCTTACGTGACTTTCAACATAAGCGAGCAATATGTGCAGGGGTTGCTGGAGATGGTAAAGGAAGGGAACTTGAGCGTTTTAGATGAACTTAACAAGCTCGAAGCGGCAAGAGCTTTATGGTACAGACTGGATGGACACAACCTCTATTATGGTCCAAAATACACCCCAGACTACGTAACAGTAACAAAAGATGGAAAATTCTACTACATCCACAAAAACCGCTCTAAAGCTTTTTCCACATCGTAAGGGTGATCAAGAACTACTACCCCTTCTTTTCTTAACGCTTCGAGATGCTCAAGGTCAATTCTGCGTGGATAGATTTTAAAGATTTCCCCGTTAGGGGCTTTGGTTTCCACAACTGGTTTGGAATCTGTTGGGACTAGTATTAACGGCACTCTACTTTTCAAGGCTTGAGATGCACAGCATGAAAGCAAAGAATCTGCTATGCCCAATCTTATCTTTGCAACCGTGTTTGAAGTTGCGGGGGATATTACAAAGACGTCAAATTTACCCAGATTAAAAGCACCGCATGAAGGAAACGAATGCCCCTGTTTGGATTCCCTAACGAGAGGGAAGCTTCCTATCCTTTCGAGAACTCCATACATTCTGGCTACCTCTTCTCCAGCCGAGGATAGGAATATTTTAATCTCATGCTTGTCCTTTAATTTTTCTAGTACCTCAATACTTTCCAGAAGCAGGTGCCCAGCCCCACTGATTCCCCATGCCACTCTCACAACTCTTCCACCACTTGGATGTTGAGAACAAAGTTTTAAGCATTTTTGCTAAACTTCCTCTGGTGGACAGAATGGAGATTCCAAACTATGGAAAAATAAGCGCACGAACAATTATATTTGACCTAAATGGAACACTAGGCCTTGAAGGAAAAGTAAGGGAAGAGGTAAAGGAGCTTTTAAGGAAACTTGGCGAAAAATACGAGATCGTTGTTCTAAGCTCCGATACATTTGGGACTCTGGAAGACGAGTTTAAGGGCATGAAAGTTAAAATAGAAAAGGTCAAAGATGGCAACGAAAAGCTCCAGAAAGCATTAAAATATGAACCCTACATTGGAGTTGGCAACGGCAATAACGACGTCAGAATGCTTGAGAATGCCAAGCTTGCCATATGCGCAATAGGAGATGAAGGAGCCAGCGTCGAGGCATTGCTGGCAAGTGATATAGTGGTTAAGGATGTTAAAGATGCTATTAATCTGCTGCTAAATGAGAAAAGGTTAATAGCAACGCTTAGGGGTTGAGGAGTTTAGTTAATTGTACAACAATTCCGGAAAGTTAAAAGGTAATCAGGAGTAGTTAAGAGAGGCGGATGATGAGAAACTCTGGCGGAGTGATGAAGAACCCTATGAGCGCTGACGCTTCGTTCTCTTCTTTTTTGGAAGCAGTCTAACCTTACTCCCGCAGTCGGGGCATATGTTTTCTGGTGGTTGAGTTTCAAACTTTCTCCCACAGCCAATGCAGACGTAGCGCCATTTTATGACCTTCTTTATCCCACGCTTCAGCGTTCTAAACTTTAAGCCGAGAAGGGTTGCAATGTTTTGAAGGTTGTAGTCATCGGTAAAAATCTCTCCCTTGAGTTCATAAGCTAAGGCCAAGATTTCAATATCTGCTTCGCTTAACTCTCCAAGCTCCCCACTCTCTAAAGCTTTCTTCTTAACAGCCTCTATGCTCTCCCTTGAGGGGACAAGAACCTTAACCTTTCCCGCACTAATCAAGCTTTCAATGAATACCTTGGATTCCGGGTCTTTAATCTCTTCAAGCACCTTTGGGCTTGTAACACCTTCAACATCAACCCCTTGAATGAATATTGCGGCGTCTATAACAAGCATAATGTGTGATTGGAGAAAAGGGTTAAAGGGTTATCGCTTTATTATTGGGTGGTGGAAACAATGAGAGTAGACCTCAACTCTGACCTTGGTGAAAGCTTTGGGAGGTACAAGCTGGGTCTTGATGAAGAGGTTATGAAGTACATAACATCGGCAAACGTTGCATGCGGCTGGCATGCTGGTGATCCAATGGTAATGAGAAAAACTGTAACGCTTGCCAAAGAGCTGAACGTCGCTGTTGGGGCACATCCGGGTTATCCAGACTTAATGGGTTTTGGAAGGAGGTACATGGACATAACGCGGGAAGAGGCAAGGAACTACATTCTCTACCAGGTTGGGGCATTATATGCGTTCGTGAAGACCGAAGGGCTGGAGCTCCAGCACGTTAAGCCCCATGGAGCACTTTACAACGCTCTGGTTAAAGACGAAGAGCTTGCAAGGGGAGTCCTAGAGGGAATTGCAGATTTCGACAAGAAGCTTATTTTCGTTGGGCTCTCAATGTCAAAGCCATTGGAGATTGCAGAAGAGATGGGGCTAAAAGTAGCCCACGAAGTGTTCGCCGATAGGGCATACAATCCAGATGGAACCCTCGTCTCAAGAAGAAAGCCGGGAGCAGTTATTCATGATAAAGAGCTTATAGCCGAGAGAGTAATCTCAATGGTCAAAGACGGGGGTGTTAAAGCTATTAACGGCGAATGGGTTGAGCTCAAAGCGGACACAATCTGCGTTCATGGAGACAATCCTCAAGCTGTTGAGATAACAGCATACATAAGAAAGCGCCTCGAAGAAGAGGGAGTGAAAGTCGTTCCTATGGGAAAGTTTGTTTAGGCTCCTGAAAAGTTTAATAATGAATCAACACAATAACATCTGCAGGGAAGGAATATGCCGAACATTGTTGATGCCATATATGAAAATGGAGTATTTAAGCCAGTGAAGAAGGTAAAAGCTCCAAAGAAAGTCAAGCTAGTCATAATAGATGAACTCGAAAAAGACATTGAAGAAGTATTTGGGATTATACGTGAGAAAATAGATCTCAAAAAGCTCAGAAAAGAGTGGGATCGAGATGTATCTAGTGGATACTGACATAATAATTGATATCCTTCGAGGAGTAGCTGGATCAAAGGAATTTTTACTAAAAATCTCGAAGGAAGGGATACACATTTCGACAATAACAATCGCAGAGATATTTTCAGGAAAAGAAACCAGAGACGTCGTTAAAAAAGAGAAGATACTGAGATTTCTATCCCACTTTAATGTAATTCCACTTGACGAAGAGATAGCAATCCTCGGGGGCGAGCTTCGAAGAGATTACCAAGTAGGTATTGCTGATGCATTAATAGCCGCCACTGCACTACGAAATGGACTAACAATTGTAACCTACAACACAAGGCATTTTGAAAAAGATTTCTGGGCTGAATATTCTAAAACCCGACTATAGGTGATTTCTATGTTTCCAATTTTTAAACCGGCTGGCGATTCAGCCATAGCAATAATTTTTGGCAATGAAATCGATGAAAATGTTAATAAAAAAGTCCATGCCGTTGCGGAAGCAATTGAGGAAGCAGCTCCAGAGTGGCTCATTGAAGTTGTGCCAACTTACACAAGCGTTTATATCTACTATGATTCCCTCAAAATCTCATACTCTGAAGTTCTCGAAGCCGTAAAGCCCTTCCTTTCTGCGGAGCCTAGAGAGGAGGAAAAGAGAATCATCGAGATACCTGTTGCCTATGGAGGAGAGTTCGGCCCGGACATAGAGTTCGTTGCGGAGTGCAATGGACTAACGGTTGAGGAAGTCATTGAGATACACTCAAAGCCCCTCTATAGAGTTTATATGCTTGGATTTCTCCCAGGGTTTGCTTATCTTGGCGGGATGGACGAGAGGATTGCAACACCAAGGCTTGAGAAGCCGCGTTTAAAAGTTCCAGCCGGGAGTGTGGGCATAGCTGGGAAGCAAACGGGATGGTATGCCATAGAAAGCCCTGGAGGATGGCGCTTAATTGGAAGAACACCCTTGAAAACCTTTGATCCTTCTAAAAGCCCGCCAAGTATAGTAAAGGCTGGAGATTACGTTAAGTTTGTGCCTATAAGTGAAGAAGAGTTCTGGGAGATTTATAAGCAAGAATGGGGCGAGAGCAATGATAGAGCTTGTTAATGTTCCTTCGCTAATGACAATCCAAGACTTGGGAAGAACAGGCTACCAAAAGTTTGGCGTCCCAGTAAGCGGAGTTATGGATGAGGTCTCTGCCAGATTGGCAAACTATCTCGTAGGGAATGAGGACAATACGCCTCTGCTTGAATTTGTCCTGAGGGGACCAACCATAAGGTTTCACTCTTCAGCGGTTTTCGCCATAGGCGGAGATGTTGATGCAAAACTAAACGGTATCCCTATTAACCCCTGGGAGAGCTACTGGGCAAAGAGGAGCGATGTGTTGGAGATAGGAACTCTAAAAACCGGAATGTACGGATATATAGCATTTGCCGGAGGGATATGTTGTGAGCGGATTCTTGGTAGCTGCTCCACCTATTTGAGGGCAAACTTTGGCAGAGCGCTGAAAAGTGGGGATACTCTAAGCCTGGGCTACGCAATTTTAACAGGGAAGGATGGTAAAAAGCTTCCGGAGGCGTTTGTGCCAAAATATTCAAACGAGAGTGAAGTTAGGGTAATTTTAGGGCCACAAGAAGACCACTTTACAGAAGAAGGAATTAGAACATTCCTAAGCTCAACTTACGAGGTAACACCGGAGTCTGATAGGATGGGCTACCGGCTGGAGGGTCCGAAAATAGAGCACTCAGAAAAAGGTGCCGACATAATCACTGATGCCATTCCCCTCGGCGCGATTCAAGTCCCAAAAAGCGGCAAGCCGATAATAATGCTCGCTGACAGGCAGACAACTGGAGGATACGCAAAGATAGGGGTCGTTGCCAGAGTGGACATTCCAAAGGTTGCTCAAACGAGGCCCGGAGGAAAGATTAGGTTTAGGGCTGTAAGTGTCGAAGATGCTCAGAAGGCTTTAAGAAGGCGTGAGACAACCATGGAAGCCATAAAGATGTTCCTCCTGGGGGAACTGAAGGCCTACAAATTGAAAGCCTTGGGAGAAGAGGTAATAGCCTTTACAAAAGTAGAAAAGAAGAGATAGTTACTCTTTTTCCCGTATAACGCGGGCAAGCTTATATTTTTTCCCATCACATTCAAAGTCTCCAAGAACTTCAAGAATCTTGACAACATCCCCTTCAAAAAGCCCCTCGGGTCTAACCAGGTTTTGCTTCTC